>NZ_JACEGK010000048.1:0-22641 GCF_056859195.1 Streptomyces sp. NH27 | reverse complement strand
GTAGTAGGCGCCGAAGCCCTTGGCGACCAGGCGGGTGCCCAGGGCCAGCACGTCGGCGCTGCTGCGGCCGGGGCGGAAGGCGCCCTGGCCCGGGTAGGGCGGCGGCACAGCCGCGGCGGAGGCGGGCACACGGCTCCCGGCATCGCTCGTGGTGGCCGCGGCGGCCACGGTGGTCGTCGCGGCCGCGGCGGCCACGGTGGTCGTGGCGGTCGTCGTAGCCGGCGCGGTCGCCGCTGTGCCCACCGCCGTCGTGACCTTCGTGCCGCTCGTCGCCGCCGTACCGCTCGCGGCCTTCTTCGCGGTCGTGCCGCCGATGTCCTTGCCGCGGTGGTCGGTCAGGTACTTCCAAGTGGCGGGGCCGGGCAGGCCGTCGGCGTCCGCGCCGGTCCAGCCCTGGGCGCGCTGGAAGGCCGCGGTGGCCCGGGCGTCGGCCTGCCCCCACTTCGACCCGGGGCCCACCCGGTAGTAGCCGCGACCGCCGCGGCCGACGAGCATCGTGCCCAGCCGGGTGACCGCCGCGTTGCTCGCCCCGGGCCCGAACGCCCCGCGGCCGGGGAAGGCGGCGCCGGCTCCCGCGGGTTCGCTCTTGCCGGCCGCCGGTGAGCCCGAGGCCGCGGTGCCGGTGCCGGTGCCGGCCAGGTACTTGTCCCGGTACGGCACGTACTTCGCGGAGTTCGACCAGTACGCGTACGGGATGCTCTGCACCCGGGTGCCGGGCATCGTCTGCTCGTACCCGGAGTACTCGGTGTGGGCGTCGTCGACCCAGCCGCCGAAGAGCACGACGTGCGAGCCGGCGACCGGATCCGCCGCGTTGTCGAAGAGCAGGACGTCGCCGGGCCGGAGTTGGGCCTTGGTGATCCGCACCGCGTACGTGGCGAGGTCGCCGGTCCACGCGTTGGTGTGCAGGCCCCAGGCCATCGACACGAAGCCCGAGCAGTCCTGCCGGTAGCCGTCCTTCCAGTACGACGTCATGCTGTACGGCACCTTCGCGGACACCCAGGTCTCGGCCCGCTCCAGGATCTGGGCGCGGGTGAGCGTCATGGGCGCCACGGCTGCGATGCTCGTGGCGGCGCTGGTGGCGGCGGCCGCGACGGGTGCCGCGCAGACGGTGGCGCCGCCCAGCGCGGTGCCGACAGCGGCGGCCGCGACGACCGCCCGCGCCGCGCCACCCACGGGGGCTGCGGTGTCACGGGCCGCCGAAGCGGCCAGTCTGCGGCGCGCGCAGTCCTCGCAGCCGCAGTTCGGCAGGGGCTCGACATCTTCGAAGACCGGTATGGACACGCGCACCACTCCTCCGCAATCAGGCGCCATATACCTTCATTACCCGTTTTCGCCTGAAAGTTGGCAAAGCAGGCACGCCATTTGACCGAAGGTGTGAAGCGGAGTGATCACGGGGAGCCGCCCATCGGGGCGGAACACGCGCGGAAACGACACGAGCCGCCGGGCGTTGGCGCCGGGCGGCTCGTATCGGGCGGTGCGCGGGTGCGGGCGGCGCCTGTGCCGGCGCGGCGCCCGACGGGGTGTCAGCTCAGCGTCGGCGAGGCACTCGGGGTGGCCTGCACGGCGATCACGCGCTTGGCCTCCTTGTTCACCAAGGAGCGCAGCTTGTCCGGGGTGAGCGAAGTACGCACGCCCTTGACCTGCTCGCCGTTGACCTCCAGCGCGGGCGCATCGCCCAGACCGGAGTGGGCGAAGTCCGCCTGGGACTTGATCACCCAACCCTTGTGGTCGCCCTGCTCGATGCACGGCTCGAAGTTGGCCATCTTGATCTTCTTGGCCTTGTGGGCAAGGGTCTTGATCAGCTTCTCGTTGCTGAGGCCGTTGCTGTGCGGGTCGGGCTGGTGCTGCCAGACCTCCTGCACGAACTGCGTGAAACGGCCCTGGTCCTGCGCGCACGCGGCCGCGTTGGCGGCGTACTGCGAGCTCTTGCCGCCGTAGGTCCCGTCCGAGGAAGTGACGAGCTGGTAGTGGAGCTGGACCTGGCCGGTCGTCAGCATCTGGCGCAGGACGTCTTCGTACTCCTCGGAGAACGCCTTGGAGTCGGGGCTGCGCAGGTCCTCGTAGATGGTGATGGTGACCGGGATGGCCGGGCGCACCGCCACCTGGAGGTTGGGGCCGCTGCCGGCACTGGGGCTGGGGCTCGCGGTGCTGCTCAGGCTCACCGGGCCGGTCGGCACCACCACGGGGCCGACCGCGCCGCTCGGCGCCGACACCTTGTCGTCCTTGGAGGCGCGCACATGCGCGCCGATCAGCGCGGAGCCGCCGAAGACGACGACCACCGCCATGATGCCGACCGCATAGGGCCGCACCTTGGCGAGCGGACCCTTCCGCTTCTTCTTCTTCGCCGGCGCCGCCGCACCGCCGCTCTTGTCGGGTCCCTTGGACTCCGTCATGACTACGCCACCTCGATCGTCCCGCACTGCTCTCGCGCATTTCTACCACCGGTCCGGCCCACCCCGGAAAACGGGTGGCCCGGCGGTCGGCGGCCCCGGCTGCCGGGGCGTTCGGCGGGCGGCGGTGCGGGCCGCGGCGGTCAACCGCGCCCGGCGAGCCTGCTGTGGCTGCGGCCGTAGCCGAAGTAGATCGCGAAGCCCACCAGCATCCAGCCGGCGAACCTCAGCCAGGTCTCCACGCTGAGGTTGATCATCAGCCACAGCGACGCGCACACCGACAGGATGGGCAGCACCGGCACCCACGGGGCCCGGAAGGCGCGCGGCAGGTCGGGCCGGGTGCGCCGCAGCACGATCACGCCGATGGCGACGACGACGAACGCGAAGAGCGTGCCGATGTTCACCATCTCCTCCAGCTCCCCGACGGTGAAGAGCCCGGCGATCAGCGCGACGATCACGCCGAGCAGCACCGTGGTGCGGTAGGGGGTGCCGAAGCGCGGGTGGATCCGGGAGAAGGCGCGCGGCAGCAGGCCGTCCCGGCTCATGGCGAAGAACACCCGGGTCTGGCCGAGCAGCAGGATCATCACCACCGAGGTCAGACCGACCGCGGCGCCGAAGCTGATCAGGCCGGACCAGAAGGGCGCGCCGACCGCCTTGAACGCGTTGGCCAGCGGGGCGCTGGTGTCGAGCTGCGAGTACTTCTGCATGCCGGTGACCACCAGGGACACCGCGACGTAGAGCACGGTGCACACCACCAGCGAGCCGAAGATGCCGCGCGGCATGTCCCGCTGCGGATTACGCGTCTCCTCGGCGGCGGTGGCCACGATGTCGAAGCCGATGAAGGCGAAGAAGACCACCGCGGCGCCGGAGAAGATCCCCATCACGCCGAAGGACGACGGTGTGAAGCCGAACATGACCTGCACCAGCGGCGCGTGCAGGTCGGAGCCGCCGCCGGTGTTCGCCTTGGACGGCGGCAGGAACGGCGAGTAGTTGCTGCCGGTGATGTAGAAGAGTCCGGCGAAGATCACCAGCAGCACCACGGTGACCTTGACCGCGACCACCAGGCCGGTGATCCGCGCCGACAGTTTCATGCCGGCCATCACGATGCCGGTGAGCGCCAGCACCAGGCCCGCGGCGAGGATGTCGAAACCGTAGTGGCCGCTGGTGTGGCTGAGCTGCTGCGGCACGGTGATGCCGACGTTCGAGAGCAGGCTCCGCACGTATCCGGACCAGCCGCCGGCCACCACGCCCGCGCCGAGCGCCAACTCCAGGATCAGGTCCCAGCCGATGATCCAGGCCGGCAGCTCCCCGATGGAGGCGTAGCTGAAGGTGTACGCGGACCCGGCCACCGGCACGGTGGAGGCGAACTCGGCGTAGCACAGGGCGGCGAGGCCGCAGACGACGGCGGAGGCGATGAAGGCCAGTGCGATGGCCGGGCCGGCGTACTCCTTGGCGACCGCGCCGGTCACCACGAAGATGCCGGTGCCGACGATGACCCCGACGCCGTAGACGATCAGGTCGAGCGCCGACAGTTCCTTGCGTAGTCCGTGCTCGGGGTCCTCGGTGTCCGCGATGGACTCCTCGATCGTCTTGGCGCGGAACATCCCCTGCCGTAACGTCGTCGCCTCACGCGTGCCGGAGTCCACGAGCGCACCTCCATCAGATCGCTGCGCCACCCCGGTCGGTCGCGAGGCGGTGCTGGTTACTCCACTCCGGTGGATCACCCGACCCGTATAGGCGCGCCTACGTGTACCTCCATGGTGCAGGGGGTCCACCCCTGCGGGTGAACCCCCTGCTGTGCGCGGTGCGCCCGCGCGAGGGCTCGTGTACGGGCCGGGCCCGTGTGGCACCGGCCCGGGCCGGCCTGGGGACCGGTGTGCGGGCCGTTTCCGGGCCCGTCCCGGCCGGTCGCCGAGCCCCCGGCCGTCAGGTCAGTCCTGGCTGACCTCGTCGGCCGCGTCGACCGTGCCCGCGTCGTCCGCCTCGTCGGCGAACCGCCCGTCGATGGTGGCGACCACCCCGGTGACCTGGCGGGCGATGTCCGGCGCGGTGAGCCCGATGGCGGCCAGTACGTCCTTGCGGGAGCCGTGCGCCAGGAACTGCGGCGGGATGCCGAAGTCGCGCAGCGGCACGTCCACTTCGGCGTCGCGCAGCGCCTGGGCGACGGCGGAGCCGACGCCGCCGACCCGGCCGTTGTCCTCGACGGTGACGACCACGCGGTGCCGGGCGGCCAGCGCCGGCAGTTCGGGGTCGACCGGCTTGACCCAGCGCGGGTCGACCACGGTGGAGGTGATGCCCTGCGCGTCCAGCAGCGTCGCGATCTCCAGGCACATCGGGGCGAGCGCGCCGACCGAGACCAGCAGCACATCGGGGCGCTCGGTCCCCTCGGCGGGGGCGCGCAGCAGGTCCATACCGCCGATCCGGCCGACCGCGGCGACCGCGGGGCCGACCGCGCCCTTGGAGTAGCGCACCACGGTCGGCGCGTCGTCCACCTCGACCGCCTCGCGCAGCTGCGCGCGGACCTGGTCGGCGTCGCGCGGCGCGGCGATCCGCAGGCCGGGCACGACCTGGAGGATGGACATGTCCCACATGCCGTTGTGGGAGGCGCCGTCGCTGCCGGTGACGCCGGCCCGGTCCAGGACGAAGGTGACGCCGCACTTGTGCAGCGCGACGTCCATCAGCACCTGGTCGAAGGCGCGGTTGAGGAAGGTGGCGTACACCGCGAAGACCGGGTGCAGGCCGCCGGTGGCCAGGCCCGCCGCGGAGGTCGCGGCGTGCTGCTCGGCGATGCCGACGTCGTAGACCCGCTCGGGGAACGCCTTGGCGAACTTCGTCAGGCCCACCGGGTGCAGCATGGCCGCGGTGATGGCGACGATGTCCGCGCGCTCCTTGCCGAGCTCCAGCATCTCGTCGCCGAAGACCGAGGTCCAGTCCGCGCCGCCGGCCGCGATCGGCAGCCCGGTGTCGGGGTGGATAGGGCCGATGCCGTGGAAGCGGTCGGTCTCGTCGCGCTCGGCGGGGGTGTAGCCGCGGCCCTTCTCGGTGATGCAGTGCACGATGACCGGGCCGCGGAAGCGCTTGGCGCGCTGCAGCGCGGACTCCACCGCGTCGATGTCGTGGCCGTCGATCGGGCCGAGGTACTTCAGCCCCAGGTCCTCGAACATGCCCTGCGGGGTGACGAAGTCCTTCAGGCCCTTCTTCGCGCCGTGCAGCGTCTCGTAGAGCGGCCTGCCGATCAGCGGGGTGCGCTCCAGCACCTCCTTGGTGCGGGCGAGGAACTGCTCGTACCCGTCGGTGGTGCGCAGCGTGGCGAGGTGGTTGGCGAGCCCGCCGATGGTCGGCGAGTAGGACCACTCGTTGTCGTTGACCACGATGACCAGCGGGCGGTGCTTGGCGGCGGCGATGTTGTTGAGCGCCTCCCAGGCCATGCCGCCGGTGAGCGCGCCGTCGCCGATCACGGCGACCACCTGGTCGTCGCGGCCGAGCAGTTCGTTCGCCTTCGCGAGGCCGTCGGCCCAGCCGAGCACGGTGGAGGCGTGGCTGTTCTCGATCACGTCGTGCTCGGACTCGGCGCGCGAGGGGTAGCCGGACAGGCCGCCGGTGCTCTTGAGCTTCGCGAAGTTCTGACGACCGGTGAGCAGCTTGTGTACGTAAGCCTGGTGGCCGGTGTCGAAGAGGACGCGGTCGGCGGGCGAGTGGAAGACCCGGTGCAGCGCGATGGTCAGCTCGACCACGCCGAGGTTCGGGCCCAGGTGGCCGCCGGTCTTGGAGACCGCGTCGACGAGGAAGTCCCTGATCTCCTCGGCGAGTTCCACCAGTTGCTGCGGGCTGAGCCGGTCGAGGTCGCGGGGTCCGTTGATACGGGTCAGCAGTGCCACCCGTGCCTCCTCTTCCTAGCGCGCACTTGTCCGTCGCGGCGGGCCGATCTGGCCATTCAGCGAGTCTAATGTTCCGGATACCGGAGCGTCCGCCGACCCGTGCGAGATATGTCACCGGCTGTGCTCCGGCCGGTACCCGCGCCAGGCACGGGCGTACGGCCGTACGGGCGGGGTACTGCCGTACGACGAAGGCGCCGGGTGCGCCCGGATGGTGTCCGGGCGTACCCGGCGCGGGGTGCCTCGTGGTGGTGCGGCCGCGCTCCAGGCCGTGTTCTGGCTAGGCGCGACCGGACGTCCGCTGTGTCCTGCGGGACACCGAGTCGATGACCACCGCGGCGAGCAGCACGCCGCCGGTGATCATGTACTGGATCGAGACGTCCATGTTGAGCAGGTCGAGGCCGGTCTGGATGGACTGGATGACCAGACCACCGATGAGGGCCGACCAGACGCTGCCGCGGCCGCCGAAGAGGCTGGTGCCGCCGATGACCGCGGCCGCGATGGCCAGCATCAGCAGGTTGCCGCTGCCGGCCTGGGTGTTGGCCGTCTGTATCTGGCCGGCGAGGAACAGGCCGCCCAGCGCCGCGAAGCCGCCGGCGATGGAGAAGACCGCGATCCGGATCGCGGGCACGCTGATACCGGCGCGGCTCGACGCCTCGATGCTGCCGCCGACCGCGAAGACCTTGCGGCCGAAGGTGGTGCGGCGCACCACGAAGTCGCAGATCACCAGGACGACCAGGAAGAGCACCAGGGCGTTCGGCACACCGCTGGAGTTGTTCAGGACGATCGCGAGGGCGTACGACACGATCGCCAGGAGCACGGTGCGCAGCGCGATCTCGCTGGTGGGCCGGAAGGGCACGCCGGCCTTGCGGCGGCGGGCCTGGTCGACCAGCGAGCCGAGCAGCATCGCCGCGACACCGACGGTGGCCAGGATGTAGGCGCCGGCGATGCTGGAGTTCATGAAGAAGGACGTCTGGTCCACGATGTGGATCGGGCCCTTGTCGGCGATCGAGATGCTGCCGGTCTTGCGCAGCAGCCACAGCATCAGGCCGTTCCAGCCGAGGAAGCCGGCCAGGGTGACCACGAAGGCCGGCACGCCGAGTTTGGCCAGGAAGAAGCCGTGTATCGCGCCGATGACGACGCCGATGGCGATCACCAGCAGCATCGCCAGCCACATGTTCATGCCGTGCGTGGTGGTGAAGACCGCGAAGATCGCCGCAGCCAGACCGCTGACCGAGGCGACCGACAGGTCGATCTCACCGAGCAGCAGCACGAAGACCAGGCCGATGGAGAGCATGCCGGCGCCGGCCAGGTAGTAGCCGATGTTGCTGATGTTGTCCGCGCTCAGGAACCGGCTGTTCGAGAGCTGGAAGACGACGAAGATGATGATCAGCGCCGCGATGACGGGCATCGAGCCCAGCTCGCCGCCCTTGACCCGGCGCTTGAACTCGGTGATGTAGCCGCGGAAGCCCTGCTCGCGTACGAGCAGCCGCGGGTCGATCGCCGCCACGGCGGGCGGCGGCACCTCGTCGGCGGCCACGCCGCCCTTCGAGGTGTCGACGGTGGTCTTGTCGCTGCTCACTTGGCCGCCTCCGCGTTGCGCGTCTTCCGACGGGTCACGGCGTTGTCCGTGGCACCGGTGATCGCGGCGATGATCTGTTCGTTCGTCGTGCCCTCGACCGGGAACGAGCCGTTGTTCCGGCCGAGCCGGAGCACGTGCACGGTGTCCGCCACGGCGGTCACGTCGGCCATGTTGTGGCTGATCAGAATGACGCCGAGGCCGCGCTCGCGCAGCCGCTCGACCAGGTCGAGTACCTGGGCGGTCTGTTCCACACCGAGGGCGGCGGTCGGTTCGTCGAGGATGACGACCTTCGGCTCGCCGATCAGGGCGCGGGCGATCGCCACGACCTGCCGCTGGCCACCGGAGAGGCTCGCGATCGGGATACGGACGCTGGGGATGCGGATCGACAGGGTGTTCAGCAGCTCGCGGGAGCGCTTCTCCATCGTGACCTCGTCGATGCTGCCGAAGCGCAGCAGTTCACGACCGAGGAAGAGGTTGCCGACAACGTCGAGGTTGTCGCACAGCGCGAGGTCCTGGTAGACGGTGGCGATACCGAGTTGCTGGGCGTCGTGGGGGCGGTTGACGCTGACCCCCTGGCCCTCCCACTCGATGACGCCCTCGTCGATGGGGTGGACCCCGGCGATCGTCTTGACCAAAGTGGATTTGCCGGCGCCGTTGTCGCCCACCAGGGCGACCACTCTCCGGCATGGACCTCCAACTCGACATCGGTGAGGGCCTGAACCGCACCGAATCGCTTGGAGACTCCGCGCAACGCCAGCACGGGCGTAGCGGACACGTGAACCATCTCCTTCGCCGCCTGACCGGCGGGGATGCCGCGCGCTGGAACTTCAGCCGCGGTGTGTGTGCCGTGAAGCACACGATGACAACGTTAACGGGGAAGAGGTGACACCTTCGTCCCCGCGGACATACTTCGCGAGTGTTTCCGTCCGGCACCCCGCCCCGGCAGCGGGGTGGTTGGTATGGGGCGGGGCGCCGGACAGGCTCACGGGAGGCGGGGCCGTCAGCCGACGGTGATGCCGGCGGCCTTGCACGCCGCGACGAACTCCGCCGAGCACAGGTCGGAGGTCTTGTACAGACCGTCCTTGACCACGGTGTCGTTGATGTTCGCCTTGGTCACCGAGGTGGCCGTGATCAGGTGGGCCGGAACGGTCTGACCCGAACCGCTCTTGGCGGTGGTGTCGGTGATCGACTTCCAGTCCTTGCCCAGGATCATGTCGACCGCGATCTCGGCCGTCGCGTCCGCCTCGGGCTTGTACGGCTTGTAGATGGTCGAGGTCTGAGTGCCCACCAAGATGCGCTGCAGGCCCGTCAGTTCGGCGTCCTGACCGGTCAACGGCGGGTTGATGTGCGCGCCCTTGAGCGCGGTGGCGATACCGCCGGCCATCGTGTCGTTGGCCGAGTAGACGCCCGCGATGTTCTTTCCGCCCAGCGAAGTGATCGCCGCGGTCATCTTCTTGTTGGCCTCGGTGTCCTTCCACAGGCCGGTCTGCTCGTAGGCGATGTTGACCTTGCCGTCGAGGGCCTGGTGGGCGCCTGCCTTGAACATGGCGGCGTTCGGGTCGGCCGGGTCACCGTCGATCATGACGATCTTCGAGGTCGGCTTGGCGTTGGCGCCCATGGCGGTCAGCAGCGCCTGGCCCTGCAGCTCGCCGATCTTCTCGTTGTCGTACGAGACATACGCGGAGACCGGGCCCTGGGCGAGGCGGTCGTACGCGATGACCTTGATGCCCTTCTTGACCGCCTGCTCGACCGAGGACTTGATCGCCACCGAGTCCTGCGGGTCGAGGATGAGCACCTTGACACCCTTGGTGATCATGGTGTTGACCTGCTGGGCCTGCTTCGACGGGTCGCCCGCGGCGTCGTCGTAGCTGACCTTGCAGTCCGAGCACAGCTCTGCGATCTTCTTCTCCATCAGGGGCTTGTCGAACGAGCCGTACCGCGCGGTGACGGTGTCCGGCAGGAGAATGCCGATCGACTTGTCGTTGCCACCCTTGCTGCTGCCGCCCGCCTTGCCGCACGCGGCCATGGTGAGCGCCATCGACACAGCTGCCGTGCCGATGACAATCCGACGCGTCATTGCGTTCATCTGTGGTTGCCTCCCTGACAGGGCCGCAACACTGCGGCCGAGGTGGTCGTGAGTCAACTCCGGCTGACACGTGTCGTCAAGAAGTAAACACTTAACGAGATGGCAACGGCGCGGTTCGTTAGCTGTGTGAACACTCCGTTATGCCGAAAAGGCGGGTGTATCAACAGGTGTGTTCCCGTCGAGAAGCGTGGAATCGCCCATTTCACTCAGAACCAGGGCAAGCGCCCCCAGAACCTCGGCCCGCGCGCCGAGCGCACCCGGCATCACCGACAGCCGCTGAGCCGCGCTGGGAATGGCATATCGCGATACGGACTCGCGGATCGGGCCGAGCACCAACTCCCCCGCCTCGGCCAGGTCCCCGCCCAGCACGACCCTGCTGGGATTGAGGAGATTGCAGAGACTGGCCACACCCATTCCTATGTGCCGCCCGACGTCGCCGATCACCCGGCGGCATCCCGGGTCCCCCTCGCGCCCCAGTTGCACCATTTTGGGAATGGTGAGGTTGTCCCCGTGACTGCCGCGCAGCAATTCGAGCACATAGCGCGCCGCGGTGAAAGTCTCCAGGCAGCCGCGGTTGCCGCAGCGGCAGACCGGACCGGACTCGTCGAGGGTGATGTGGCCGATCTCCCCCGCGGTGCCGCCGGGACCGCGGTAGATCCGGCCGTCCACCACCAGGCCGGCGCCGACCCCGCTGGCCACCTTGATGTACGCCAGGTCCTTGACCCCGCGGCCGCTGCCCCACACCAACTCGCCCAGCGCGCCGAGGTTGGCGTCGTTGTCCACCTGGACCGGGACGCCGAGCCGGTCGGTCAGCTCCTGCCGCGGGTTGATGCCGCTCCAGCCGGGCAGAATCGCGGTGGAGCCGAGCGTGCCGGTCTCCATGTCGATCGGTCCGGGCACGCCGAGGCCCACCCCGAGCACCTTGTCCCGGCTGATCCCGGTGGACTCCACCAGCCGCGCCACCAACTGCTCGGCCCGGTCGAAGCCCTGGGACGCCGAGGCGTCCACGTCGATCGGCTCGGACTGCTCGGCGAGCACCTGGTGGGCGAGGTTGCCGACCGCGACCCGCAGGTGGGAGTGGCCGAAGTCGACGCCGACCACGATGCCCGCGTCCCCGGACAGCGCCACGCTGCGCGCCCGCCGACCGCCCGAGGAGGTCGGCGTGACCTGCACCGTCCCGTTGTCCCGCAACTCGCGCACGATGTTGGACACCGTGGCCGCCGACAGACCGGTCGTACGCGCGATCTCCGCCTGGGTGAGCGAACCGGCGAGCCGGACGGCCCGCACCACGCGCTCCAGGTTGGCCCGGTGCAGCGATGACTGCGATCCCGGTGTCTCCACGACATCCACTCCTGCCCGGCAGCCGGAGCGGTTCCGGCTGCCCGCACGGGACGAGGCCCGGTACCGGCGTCAGAGCTGCCACACCAGTGAGACCCCGTCGTCTACAACATGTGAACTCTAAGTTGAGTGTTCGGGGTGATGTCCCGTCAAGGGGGAGAACCACACCGTTACGCGAACCGCCCCGGACGCCGACCAGCGGCTCCGCGTGCTCGCGGAGCCGCTGGGGACAGCGTAAGGGGTGTACCGAGCCAGGTGGAGGGCTTATTTCACCGCACCCGCGGTCAGGCCCGCCTGCACCTGGCGCTGGAAGATGATGTAGATCGCCAGCACCGGCAGCATCGCGATCGACAGGCCCGCGAACAGGCCGGACCAGTCGCCCTGGTAGCCCTGTTGCACGGACAGGTCGGCCAGACCCTGCGTGAGTACCCACTTGTCGGTGTTGCCCTGGTTGAGCACCAGGGGCAGCAGATACTGGTTCCACTGCCCGAGCACGTTGAAGATCCCGATGCTGATGATGCCCGGCTTGGCCATCGGCACCATGATCTGGAAGAACGTGCGGGTGTGGCTCGCCCCGTCGACCATCGCCGCCTCCGCCACCGAGGTCGGCAGCGTTCTGAAGAACGACGTCATGAAGAAGACGGTGAACGGCAGCGAGTAGGCGATGTAGACCAGGATCAGGCCGGGCAGCGTGTTGAGGATGCCCAGGTTCTTCGTCACGAAGAACAGCGGCACCAGCACCATCACGACCGGGAAGGCCATGCCCCCGACGAACAGGAAGTAGATGAAGCGGTTGCCGAAGAACTCGAATCGGGCGAGCACATAGGCGGCCATCGAGCCGAACAACATGGTGCCGAAGGTCGAGAAACCGACCACGATCACCGTGTTGATGAAGTACTGGCTCATATGCGCCTTGGTCCAGGCGCGCGACCAGCTGCCTGCGTGCGGGTGCAGCGGCAGCGACCAGGGGTGCGAAAGGATATCGCCCGAGGTCTTGAACGAACTCCACAGTGCCCACAGCAGCGGCACCGCCACCATCAGCGCCCACACCACGAGGAAGCCGTGGCTGAAGACGTTCAGCACCACGCCCTCGCCGCGCCAGCGGTGCTTGGCCGCCGCGTCGGGCGCGGGCTTGCGGACCGTCTGCTTCGGGTTCTTGTCCGCCGGCCCGGGCGCATCTTCGAAAGTCTCAGTCGTCATCGCGGCACCCCTAGAACTCGATACGCTCGCGGCGCGACAGCCGCAGCGTCAGTACGGCGAACAGCAGCGTCACGATCAGCATCGCGACGCCCATCGCGGCCGCCATGCCGTACTGGCTGTTGTCGCGGAATGCCGTCTTGTACAGCAGCAGCGGCACCACGTCGGTGGTCTCGCTCGGCCCGCCGTTGTTGACCGACATCAGCTGCACGAAGGCGAAGCCGTCCATGGCGATGATGCCCATGTAGACCCAGCCGGTGGCCACCGTGTCACGCAGCAGCGGCAGCGTGACCCGGAAGAAGGTGACATAGCGGTTGGCACCGTCCAGCAGTGCCGCCTCGTAGATCTCGCCGGGGATCGAGGCCATGCCGGCGGAGAAGAGCACCACGTAGAAGCCGACGTTCGCCCAGACCATCACCGCCATGATGCAGGCGAGCGCGATGTTCGGGTCACCCAGCCAGGACTGCTGGAGCGAGGTGAGGCCCACGTCGCCCAGCAGCGAGTTGAGCAGGCCGTTGTCCGGGTCGGGGTTGTAGATCTGCTCCCACAGCACCGCGATCACCGTGACCGACAGCACCTGCGGGAAGAAGTAGACGATCTTGTAGAAACCCGCGCCCCGAACGCCGGCGACCGACGGGCTGCCTTTGCGCCGCCGACCGCCGACGTTGAGCATGAAGGCAAAGAAGAGTCCCAGCGTCAGCGTCACGATCGGCACGATCAGCAGCATCAGGACGTTGTGCCACAGTGCCTTCCAGAAGAGGTTGTTGTGGATGATCTTCTGGTAGTTGTCCAGCCCGATGTAGTGCTTCTCGGGGGTCAGCCCGCTCCAGTCCGTCAACGAGATCTGGAAGTCCTGGACGAAGGGCGAGATCACAAGGACCGCGTACAACGCCACAGGAATTGCCAGAAACCCGATGATGAACCGGTACTTGCCGTGTCGCATAGTGCCGGTCGCTCTCGTCTCAGCCGTCAGGGAATGTTCGGGTCACACGTGCTTGAACTTGGGCACGGACGAGTCGGCCTTGGTCGCGTCCGCGGCCTTCTGTGCGCCTTCGATCCACTTCTTGGCATCGATCTTGCCGGTCAGAAGCTGGAGCGTCAGGTTGCCCAGGGTCTCCTGGTTGAGCTTGACGTACCAGTCCTGGAGCCGCGAGTTGAGCACGTTCGGGCCCGCGGCCGTCAGTGCCTTGGACGCGGACGCCAGACCCGGGGTCAGGGTCAGGCCCTCCGAGGCGCCGCTGATGCAGGTCAGCGACTTCGTGGTGTTGGTGAAGTTGTCGGTTTCCTTCTTGCTGATCATGATGCGCAGCAGTTCCATGCCGCCGACCGGGTTCTTGCCGTTGGCGGCGACGATGTACGGCTCGCCGGCCGCGGCGTAGACGGTGCCGAACGGCAGCTTGTCGGACGAGCCGGAGCCGACCAGCGCGCCGACGGCCAGGTCGAAGTCCTTCGGCATGGTCGGGGCGGCCTCGTTCTCCACCCACGAGCCGTCCGCCACTATGGCGGCCTTGCCCTTGGTCCAGGCGGTCTGCATCTGGATGTGGGTCATGCCCTCGGAGCCGGGCATGAAGTACTTCTTCGCCGCGACTTCCTCGTAGTACCCGACGACCTGCTTGACGGCGTCCACCTGCCAGGCGCCGTCCTCCAGGTCGTCGATCGCGTTGAGGACGTCCTTGCCGCCGATCTTGCCGATCTGGGCGAGCAGGTCGAAGTGCACGTAGTACGGGTACTTGCCCGGGTAGGTGAAGAGGGAGATGCTCTCCTTCTTCGCCTTGGCACCCAGGGCCAGCGCCTGGTCGAAGGTCTGCGGGTACTCCCAGCCCTTGTCCTGGAAGAGCTTGTTGGAGTACCAGCCGCCGTAGACGGTGAACGCGTAGTTGAACGCGTACATCGCCTGGGTGCCGAACTGGCCCTGCTCGATGGTGCCGGCGATCAGGACGTCGCGGACCTTCTTGCTCGGGTCGTCGATGGTGGCGGCGTCCAGCAGCGGGGTGAGGTCCTGGAGCTTGTTCTCCTTGGCCAGGGCCGCGGTGTCGAGGTTGTCGGCACCGGAGTTGTCCATGATGTCCGGCGGGGTGTTGCTGGCGAAGCGCGGCTGGAGCTTCGGGCCCAGGCCCTGCGTGCCGGTGTGCTTGATCTTGATGCCGTACTCGGAGTTGTAGACCGTCTCCGCGGCCTTGACGTACCCGTCGCCGAAGCCGCCCTTGAAGATGAACGCCTCCAGCGGCGTTCCCTTCTTCACGCCGAGCGGGTTGTTCGCCGTCTTCGCGCCGGTGGGTTCCGCCTTCGGCTTGTCGCTGCCGCCTCCGCTGGAGGCGCAGGCCGACAGCAGCGAGGCGGACGGGACGGCCACCACGCCGATGGCGACAGCCCGCTTGATGGCATCGCGGCGGTTGATCTCGGAGCCCATGCTCAAGTCCTCAGCCTTCTTCCAGGACTCATGCGGTGCAGCGGAATCCGCCGACGACCGCGAACAGTTGAAGCGTGAGTGGTGCTGTGCATCCGGTGAGGCGAGGAACGATAGCTGACGGCCCGTGTTGGCCACCCCGTCAGCACCCCCCGCGCGCCCCCGCTCTCAGCGGGTTCCCGGACGCCGACAGGTATAGTCCACTTGAGTCGGACAGGGCAAGATCGAATGAGAGGTTGGCCACCAAGCTTTCCCGAGTTGAGACCTGTCCGAAACGTGGGACGTTCGCCCAGCCGGAAGCTCCGTCCTGCCTTGTATTCAGTTCCCAACGGCTCTCCCGGTGCGGTGCGTTCAAGTAGTGAACCGGGTGGAAGCGCCCACGGGCGGCCGACCTGCCGGGAAACACGGACGGGCCGCACCCCCGGGTGACAGGGGTGCGGCCCGTCCGGCCGACAGTGGTGCTACGGACGCGTTACGCCCGGGTCATCGGCTCACTTGCGCAGCAGCGACCGGAGGACGTACTGCATGATGCCGCCGTTGCGGTAGTAGTCGGCCTCTCCGGGGGTGTCGATCCGCACCACCGCGTCGAACTCGACGCCGGTGTCGGTGCTGACCTTCACCGTGCGCGGGGTGGTGCCGTCGTTGAGCGCGGTCACCCCGGCGAAGGAGAAGGTCTCCTCGCCGGTGAGGCCCAGGGTCTGCGCCGACTCGCCCTCCGGGTACTGCAGCGGCAGCACGCCCATACCGATCAGGTTGGAGCGGTGGATGCGCTCGTAGGACTCGGCGATGACGGCCTTCACGCCCAGCAGCGCGGTGCCCTTGGCGGCCCAGTCACGGGACGAGCCGGAGCCGTACTCCTTGCCGGCCAGCACCACCAGCGGGGTGCCCTGCTCGATGTAGTTGCGCGAGGCGTCGTAGATGAACGCGACCGGAGCGCCGTCCTGGGTGAAGTCGCGGGTGAAGCCGCCCTCCGTGCCCGGCGCGATCTGGTTGCGCAGCCGGATGTTGGCAAAGGTGCCACGAATCATGATCTCGTGGTTGCCGCGACGCGAGCCATAACTGTTGAAATCACGGCGCTGCACGCCGTGCTCGGTGAGGTACTGGCCAGCCGGGGTGTCGGCCTTGATGGCGCCGGCCGGCGAGATGTGGTCGGTGGTGACGGAGTCGCCGAGCTTGGCCAGCACCCGCGCGCCGGAGATGTCGGTGACCGGCTGCGGCTCGGTGCCCATACCCTCGAAGTACGGGGGCTTGCGCACGTAGGTGGACTGCGGGTCCCACTCGAAGGTGTTGCCGGTGGGGATCGGCAGCGCCTGCCACTGCGCGTCGCCGGCGAAGACGTCCTGGTAGGACTCGGTGAACATGTCCTGGCCGATCGCGGAGGCGACCACGTCGTTCACCTCGGCCTCGGTCGGCCAGATGTCCGCCAGGTACACCGGCTTGCCGTCGGTGTCGGTGCCCAGCACGTCCTTGGTGATGTCCACCTTCATCGAACCGGCGATGGCGTACGCGACGACCAGCGGCGGGGAGGCGAGGTAGTTCATCTTGACGTCGGGGTTGATCCGGCCCTCGAAGTTGCGGTTGCCGGAGAGCACCGCGGCCACCGCGAGGTCGGCCTCGTTGACCGCCTTGGAGACCTCCTCGGGCAGCGGGCCCGAGTTGCCGATGCAGGTGGTGCAGCCGTACCCGACCAGGTTGAAGCCGAGCTTGTCCAGGTACGGGGTGAGCTGCGCCTTGTCGAAGTAGTCGGTGACGACCTTCGAGCCCGGGGCGAGGGTGGTCTTCACCCACGGCTTGCGGGTCAGGCCCTTCTCGACCGCCTTCTTGGCCACCAGCGCGGCGGCCACCATCACGTACGGGTTGGAGGTGTTGGTGCACGAGGTGATCGCGGCGACGGTGACGGCGCCGTGGTCGATCTCGTACGTGTCGCCCTCGGGGGTGGTCACCACGGTGGGCTTGGTGGGCACGCCGTTGTGGGTGGCCGGGGAGTCGGAGGCCGGGAAGGACTCCTTGCCCGCCTCCTCGTCGTCGGTGACGTAGTTGCGCACGTCGCGGGCGAACTGCTGCGCGGAGTTCGCCAGCACGATGCGGTCCTGCGGGCGCTTGGGCCCGGCGATGGACGGCACCACCGTGGACAGGTCGAGCTCCAGCTTCTCGGAGTAGTCCGGCTCGGCGGCCGGGTCCAGCCACAGGCCCTGCACCTTGGCGTACGCCTCGACGAGCGCGACCTGCTGGGCCGAGCGGCCGGTGAGCTTGAGGTAGCTGATCGTCTCGGCGTCGATCGGGAAGATCGCCGCGGTGGAGCCGAACTCCGGCGACATGTTGCCGATGGTGGCGCGGTTGGCCAGCGACGTGGCGGCGACGCCCTCGCCGTAGAACTCGACGAACTTGCCCACCACGCCGTGCTTGCGCAGCATCTCGGTGATGGTCAGCACCAGGTCGGTGGCGGTGGTGCCGGCCGGCAGCTCGCCGGTGAGCTTGAAGCCGACCACCCGCGGGATCAGCATGGACACCGGCTGGCCGAGCATCGCGGCCTCGGCCTCGATGCCGCCGACGCCCCAGCCGAGCACGCCCAGGCCGTTGACCATGGTGGTGTGCGAGTCGGTGCCGACGAGGGTGTCGGGGTACGCCTGGCCGCCGCGGACCATGACGGTGCGCGCCAGGTGCTCGATGTTCACCTGGTGAACGATGCCGGTGCCGGGCGGCACCACCTTGAACTCGTCGAACGCGGTCTGGCCCCAGCGCAGGAACTGGTAGCGCTCCTTGTTCCGGCCGTACTCCAGCTCGACGTTCTGCGCGAAGGACTCCGGGGTGCCGAAGCGGTCGGCGATCACCGAGTGGTCGATGACCAGCTCGGCCGGGGCGAGCGGGTTGATCTTCGCCGGGTCGCCGCCCAGTTCCTTGACCGCCTCGCGCATGGTCGCGAGGTCCACCACGCACGGCACACCGGTGAAGTCCTGCATGATCACGCGGGCCGGCGTGAACTGGATCTCCTGGCTCGGCTGGGCCTGCGAGTCCCATCCGCCGATCGCCCGGATGTGGTCGGCGGTGATGTTCGCGCCGTCCTCGGTGCGCAGCAGGTTCTCCAGCAGCACCTTCAGGCTGTACGGCAGCCGGGCCGAACCCTCCACCTTGTCCAGCCGGAAGATCTCATATGATTCGTCGCCCACCTGCAAGCTGCTGCGGGCGTCGAAGCTGTTCGCCGACACGACAGTCTCCTTCATGCATGTTCTCGCGCGTACCACCGCATTGTTGGCGTCCTGACGGCACGCCTCGGCAGATATCTCGATGTCGAGATAACTCTAGTACACCACCTCGATTCGGCTACCCCCGGCCCGCCGGGTGATGCGCCACCCCCATCGAAGCCCGCCTCGGCTCCCCCGGCGACCCGGAGGTGGAACCGGATCCGGATGGGCGCCGTCTGTGCGGGTGAGGGGTACGCCGCACGGCCGCGCCCCGGATGGCAGGCAGCGCCTGCGGCGTTACGGTGAGGACAGGTCGTGCCACCGGGTGGATACGGGCGTGTACCAGCGTTGCAACGGATGTCCCCCGACTCGCCACGAACGGCCTAACCCGCGTAGCCCTATCTCATATGTGAGATAGCCTTACCGATATGACCGACGACTACCTGGCACGCATCGGCAGGCTCATCCGAGACGCCCGTCAACATCGCGGCTGGACACAGGCGCAACTCGCGGAAGCGCTCGGCACCAGCCAGAGCGCCGTCAACCGGATCGAGCGCGGCAACCAGAACATCAGCCTTGAGATGATCGCCAGAATCGGCGAGGCGCTGGACAGCGAGATCGTGTCGCTCGGTTACGCCGGCCCGATGCACCTCAGAGTGGTCGGGGGGCGCCGGCTGTCCGGTGCCATAGACGTCAAGACGAGTAAGAACGCATGCGTCGCGCTGCTGTGCGCCACGCTGCTGAACGCCGGCCGGACCACGCTGCGCCGGGTGGCGCGGATCGAGGAGGTCTACCGCATCCTGGAGGTGCTGGGCAGCATCGGCGTGCGCACCCGGTGGATCAACGACGGCAACGACCTGGAGATCGTGCCGCCGGCCGAGCTGGACCTGGCCTCGATGGACACCGACGCCGCCCGCCGCACCCGCAGCGTCATCATGTTCCTCGGCCCGCTGCTGCACCGCACCGACCGCTTCCGCATCCCGTACGCGGGCGGTTGCGACCTGGGCACCCGCACCGTGCAACCGCACATGAACGCGCTGCGCCACTTCGGCCTGGACATCACCGCGACCGACGGCACCTACCACGCCGAGGTGGACCGCGGCGTCACCCCGAAGCGGGCGATCGTGCTGACCGAGCGCGGCGACACCGTGACCGAGAACGCGCTGCTGGCCGCCGCCCGTTACGAGGGCGCGACCGTCATCCGCAACGCCAGCTCCAACTACATGGTCCAGGACCTGTGCTTCTTCCTGGAGGAGTTGGGCGTCCAGGTGGAGGGCATCGGCACCACCACGCTCACCGTGCACGGCGTCGCCGAGATCGACCGTGACGTGGACTACGCACCCTCCGAGGACCCGGTCGAGGCGATGAGCCTGCTGGCCGCGGCGGTCGTCACCGAGTCCGAACTGACCATCCGCCGGGTGCCGATCGAGTTCATGGAGATCGAGCTCGCGGTGCTGGAGGAGATGGGCCTGGATCACGAACTCACCCCCGAGTACCGCGCGGACAACGGCCGTACCCGGCTGGTGGACCTCACCGTCCGCCCCTCCAAGCTGAGTTCGCCGATCGACAAGATCCACCCGATGCCGTTCCCCGGGCTCAACATCGACAACGTGCCGTTCTTCGCGGCCATCGCCGCCACCGCCCAGGGCTCCACGCTGATCCACGACTGGGTCTACGACAACCGGGCGATCTACCTCACCGAACTGACCCGGCTGGGCGCCCAGGTCAAGCTGCTCGACCCGCACCGGGTGCTGGTCGAGGGCCCCACCCGCTGGCGCGCCGCCGAGATGATGTGCCCGCCCGCACTGCGCCCCGCCGTGGTGGTGCTGCTGGCGATGATGGCCGCCGAGGGCACGTCGGTGCTGCGCAACGTCTACGTCATCAACCGCGGGTACGAGGACCTGGCGGAGCGGCTGAACACGATCGGCGCGCAGATCGAGATCTTCCGCGACATCTGACGCCCTTCACAGGAAGCGCCGCCGCACTCCTCCCGACCCGCACTTCGGCGAGCCCGGGACGGGTGCGGCGGCGTCCGTGCCCGCACCACGATCCGCTCGCCCTCGTCGGCCACGTCCTCGACGACCGGCGGGGAAGGACCCGAGGTCGCGGAGCGGGATCACCGTTCCGCACGGCCCCCTGATGACAAGGGCGCCCAGGTGTAGCGGACGCGCACGCCCTGGTCGCGCAACCAGGCGGCCTCGCGGTGCCGGAGTTGGCGCGCGGAGTCCGGGGCGATGGTGCTGGGCCAGCGGACGAGTACCGCGGTCACGTGGCCCGTCTGTGCCAGCTGTCTCACGCGCAGCCACCCGCTGCGCCGGGCCGGGTCGGACTCACCGTACGTATCGGTGACGACCTCGGCGATCGTCAGTCCGCGCTCCTCGGCGAACGCGTGGCCTTCCGTCTGCGCGCGCTGCGTGGCTTCCCCGGGCACACACCGGGCGC
Organism: Streptomyces sp. NH27; assembly: GCF_056859195.1. NCBI lineage: Bacteria > Bacillati > Actinomycetota > Actinomycetes > Kitasatosporales > Streptomycetaceae > Streptomyces > Streptomyces sp. NH27. Next base: position 2,142 of record NZ_JACEGK010000048.1, on the reverse strand, counting down.
GGTCGGCGCATACGTACAGCACGACGGGAGAGGCGGTTTCATCGTGGGGAGGCATGGGCGCCTTCTGCGGATGGATCGAGGAGGAGAAGGAGGGGTTCCGCCGGGCGAAGTTGGGACGCGGCGGGGCCGTGCGGTCGCGGCTGTCGGACGGAGCAACCGGTCCTGGCCACGCCCCCATCCGGGCTGTCGACGCCGGGATCGACACCGTGTTCGGCGTCGCCCGGTTGCCACGGCCTCAAGGGTGCGCCGTCAACTCTGCCCAGACGACCTTGCCTTCGGCCCGCGTGGAGCGTGCGGAGCCCCAGCTGTCCGCGAGTTGCCGAACGAGGAACAGCCCTCGCCCGCTCTCCTCGCCGGGGCCGGCACGGTGCTCGGGCGGGCGGACCGGAATGCTGCCCTGGTCGTGGAGTTCGATGCGCAGGCGCCGCTCGTCACCGGTCAGTGTGAGGCCGCACAGGAAGTGACCGCTGCCGGTGTGGAGCACGGCGTTCGTGGTCAGCTCGGAGACCAGCAGCACCGCGTCGGAACATGTGTCACCGGGCAGCTTCCAAGCACGGAGCCGGTCGCGCACGGTGTCACGGGCGGATCTCACGCTGATACGCAGAGCGGGCAGGCCGAACCAGTACTCCCGGCGTGGCACGGTCCCTACTAAGACGGGGCTCGAGGCCAGGGCTGAGGGCGTGGACGGAGTCACGGATGTCGCCTTCCAGCGCCTCCGGGGGCGGGGCGCGGTGAGGGGATGCGGGACTGCAACTCGAGCGGCGAGAGGCGTACGGCGAGGCAATCGCCCAGCTGCGGGGGCCGATGACGGCATCGACATCACGCGCACTCTCCGGACCGGATCTTGTGTCATTGCTGTGACTTGACCGCTCACTCGTCCACTATGCGCGTGATTGAGCTCACGCTGCAACCGACTCCCTGATAATTTCAGCAACTCTTGTATCACCCTGGCATCAACATCAAATCACTGTAAGAATGGCGGTGTTGACGATCTCCCGGGGGGTTGGGCGTGAGCGAGGCCCGTGCCAATGCCAGCGCGCCGACCGTCCTGCGGATGATCCTCGGCCGTCGGCTGCAGGACATGCGGCTCGGCGCCGGTGCGTCGCTGGAGGACGCGGCAAAGGCCCTGCGGGTGACCACCCTGACGATCCGCCGGCTGGAAAAGGCCGAGGTCGCGCTGAAGCCGCTCTACGCGGAGAAGCTCCTGGAGACCTTCGGCGCGGGCCGCCAGGAGATCGACGAGTTCGTCGACATGGCCGAGCAGGCCAACAAGCCCGGCTGGTGGCACCCCTATCGCGATGCCGTCCCCAGCTGGTTCACCGCCTACGTCAGCCTGGAGACCGGCGCCAAGACCCTCCGTACGTATGAACCCCAGTACGTCACCGGCCTTCTGCAGACCCCCGACTACGCGCGCGCCGTGCTGCGCGGCGGGTTGCCGAACGGCAGCGAGGAGGAGCTCGCACGCCGGGTGGAGCTGCGGCTGCGCCGCCAGAGCCTGCTGGAACGGGAGGACGCCCCCACGTTGTGGGTGGTCATGGAGGAAGCCGTCCTGCACCGGGTGGTGGGCGGCCCGGACGTGATGCGGGAACAACTCGAGCGACTCCTGGACGTCTTCGAACTCCCGCACGTCAGCCTCGACATCGTGCCCTTCACCGCGGGCGCGCAGGTCGGAGCGTGCGCTCCGTTCACCTACTTCCGGTTCGCGGAACCGGAACTACCCGACATCGTCTACAGCGAACTCCTGTCCGCCTCGGTCTACCTGGACCAGCGCGCGGACGTCGTCACCCATCTCGAGGCACATAACCGCATGGCGCTGCTGACTTCGTCCGAGGACAGCAAGGCCATCTTGAACCGCATGCGCAAGGAGTACTCATGACGATGACCGGCGAAGGCATCTACAACGGCATGCCGGCGCGCGATCTCGGGGAACAGGGCTGGGAGCGTCCCTGGAGCGGACCGAACGGCGGTCAGTGCGTCGAGACGAAGCAACTCGCCGACGGCCGGGTGGCCGTACGGCAGTCCACCGACCCGGCCGGCCCGGCGCTGATCTACACGCCCGAGGAGATCGCCGCGTTCGTCCGCGGGGTCAAGGAGGGCCTGGCCGACCACCTGGCCGCCGGGTGATCCGACGGCGGGCGGAAG
>NZ_JACEGK010000047.1:0-22655 GCF_056859195.1 Streptomyces sp. NH27 | reverse complement strand
CTCCAGCACCGCCTGCGTCGCGTCGTCCACCGTGAAGTCGGGGTCGTCCAGCGCCGCACGCATTTCCGCGCTGTGCCAGAACCGCTCGTGGCCGGCCCGCCACTCGGCGACGTCGGCGTCCCCCTCCCCCTCGTCCAGGGCGTGCGCGAGGTCCACCTGCCCGAGCGGGACGACCCGTACGCCGGTCACCTCGATGACCGCGACCGGCCGGTCGTCCGAGTCGACGACCACCGAACGGTCCCCGGCCTGCGGCAGCGGGTCCCCGTCGTGCTCGTACTCGACGACGAGCCCGGTCGTGGCGGTCTTGGAGCCGTCGAGGATCGCCGCGACGAGCCGGTCGCGCAGCGGGCCGGGAAAGCCGAACTCGGCCTTCGGCAGCGTCGCGAGGTCTGCGGGTGAGAGGGAGTCGGTCGTCACGTGGTCACCGTAGCAGCCAATTCCGCCACGGTCGCGATCGTTTCCGCGCCGGCCCGGCAGGGGCGCCGTACGACCGCCGGAACGCCGCGCGGCTCCTCCCGGAGGCCCAGGGGGAGCCGCGCGACCGCCGCCGGGGCGTGGGCGGACGTTACGCCTCTTCGCCGCGGACCAGCAGGACCGATACGTGCGCGGTCTTCGCGACGCCGCGGCTCACGCTCGGGTGGAGGAGGGCGGAGATGCCCCTGTAGTGGCCGGGGCCGACCGCGATGAGGTCGCTGCCGAGCACCTCGGCGCGCTCGATGAGGATCGCGGCCAGTTCTTCGCGCAGGCCCTCGTCGACCTCGCCGTCCGCGGTGATCCCGTCGCCGCGCAGCCGCGCGACCGCCTCGTCCACGACGCGGCGGCTCTCCGCGCTCTCCTCGACCGGCACCACGGTGCTGGCGATCGCGCCGCCGATGACCTGGGAGGGCCGGATGTGGATCACCTGGACCGCCGCACCGGTGAGCTTGGCGAGGGAAGCGACGGCCTCGACCACGGCCGCACCATGGGACGAGCCGTCGACGGCGGCGAGGATGTTCTTGTACATGGGTCCGACTTCCTTGTCCGTACGGGGGTCTCGCGGTTCGGCGGGCCCTCCGCTTTGTTGAGCGGCCGGGCCCCTTGATCCATTCCGGTTTCCGCAGTGGCGTCGGCCACTCCTCCGCGCGGCCCGCCGGCCGGGCCGGTCATGGACTCGGGGTCCCTCGAACCGTCCGTTTTCGTCCGTGGGTCTCGACGGAGCGGCGGTGCGCCCCTTGAATGAGAGGCGGGCACAACCCGGCCCGGCAGGGCGACGGTCGAACGACGACGAAGTCGGGATGACGATGGCGGAGATGGGAGCGCTCAAGCGGCGCCGGACGCTGCTGGAGCACGAATGGGCCCGGGTGGTACCGCAGTTGCGGTCCGCCGGGCGTGGTGCGGCGGGCGGGCCGCCGGTCCGGGCGGAGGTCACCGAGTCGTGGGCGCGCTCGCTGCCGACCGTGGACCCGGGCCGGGAGAGCGCGCCGCCGGCCGCGGGCGGCCGCACCGCCGGCTGGCCGCGTTCCCCGCTGTACCGGCCGGTCACGGACCTGACCGCTGAGCTGCTGAGCATCGCCGAGGACGCCGGTTTCGTCGCCGCGGTGACCGACGAGGCCGGCACCATCCTGTGGACCTGCGGCGGCCGGGTGATGCGGCGCCGCGCGGAGCGGGTCAACTTCGCGCCCGGCGGCCGGTGGGACGAGGGCGCGATGGGCACCAACGCGCTGTCGCTGGCGCTGCGCAACGGCCACCCCAGCACCGTGTTCTCCGCCGAGCACCTGGTCGCGGCCCTGCACGGCTGGGTCTGCTACTGCGCGCCGATCCACGGCCCGGACGGCCGGGTGCTCGGCGTGCTCGACCTGTCCACCACCTGGGACCGTTCCCACCCGCTGGCGCTGCCGACCGTACGCACCCTGGCCGCGGCGATCGAGGCGCGGCTGCGGGACGGGGCGGAGGCGGCACCGGCGGGCGTGGAACTGCGCTGCCTGGGCTCGGCGCGGGTGACCCGGGCGGGCGCGCCGCTGCACCTCCCGCCGCGGCAGTTGGAGGTCCTGGCGCTGCTGGCGCTGGAGCCGGGCGGTTTCACCCCGGAGCGGCTGCGCGAATCGCTGTACGGCGACCGGCAGGTGACCGCGTCCACGTTCAAGGCCGAGGTGTCGCGCCTGCGGCACGCGCTGGACGGCGCGGTCGCCACGCGCACGTACGCGCTCACCACACCGATGGTGTGCGACGCCGTCGAGGTGCTGGAGGCGCTGGGCCGCGGCGACACCGAGACCGCGGTCGAGCGCTACCGCGGCCCGCTGCTGCCGCTGTCGGAGGCGCCGGGTGTGGTGGCCTGGCGCGAGCACCTGGAAGTGGTGGTGCGCGAGGCGGTGCTGGCCGCGGCCCGCCCGGAGTACGCGCTGCGCTACGGCGAGCGGGCGCCGTACGACACGGAGGTGCACGAGCACGCGCTGCGGCTGCTCGGGCCGGGCGACGTGCGGCGCGGCATCGCGGTGAGCCGGATCGGCGCCTCCCGCCGCTAGCGAGGTGCGGTGCCGCGGCCAGCGGGGGTGCGGTGCCGCGGCCAACGGGGTGCGGCGGCGGGATGGGGTGCCGCCGGCGGGAGCCGGGCACTCGGGCACCCGGCACTCTCCGGGCATCGGCGTACCCGGGCGTCTGCGCCCCCACGCCCCCACCCCTCCGCGTCTCCGCGCCAACCTTTCGCCAACCTCGGGCGGCCACAGTGGTCATGTCGTACCTCTGCGTACTCTCAGGAGCCCCACCATGGTCTACGCGCAACCCGGCACCGAAGGCAGCATCGTCAACTTCGCCGCACGTTATGACAACTTCATCGGGGGCGACTGGGTCGCGCCCGTCGAGGGCCAGTACTTCGACAACCCGTCGCCGGTGACGGGCGAGACCTTCTGCCATGTCGCCCGCTCCACCGCGCCGGACATCGAGGCCGCACTGGACGCGGCGCACGCGGCGGCCGGCCCGTGGGGCCGTACGTCCACAACCGAGCGCGCGGTGATCCTCAACAAGATCGCCGACCGTATCGAGGAGAACCTGGAGAAGCTGGCGGTCGCCGAGACCTGGGAGAACGGCAAGCCGGTCCGCGAGACGCTCGCCGCGGACCTGCCGCTGGCGGTGGACCACTTCCGCTACTTCGCGGGCGCGATCCGGGCGCAGGAGGGCTCGATCGGGGAGATCGACGCGGACACGGTGGCGTACCACTACCACGAGCCGCTCGGCGTGGTCGGGCAGATCATCCCGTGGAACTTCCCGATCCTGATGGCCACTTGGAAGCTGGCGCCGGCGCTGGCCGCGGGCAACTGCGTGGTGATCAAGCCGGCCGAGCAGACCCCGGCGAGCCTGCTGCTGGTGATGGAGCTGATCGCGGACCTGCTGCCGGCGGGCGTGGTCAACGTCGTCAACGGCTTCGGCGTGGAGGCCGGCAAGCCGCTGGCGTCCAGCCCGCGGGTGGCGAAGGTGGCGTTCACCGGCGAGACCACCACCGGGCGGCTGATCATGCAGTACGCCAGCGAGAACATCATCCCGGTCACGCTGGAGTTGGGCGGCAAGAGCCCGAACATCTTCCTGCCGGACGTGATGGCCGCCGACGACGACTTCCTGGACAAGGCGGTCGAGGGCTTCGTGATGTTCGCGCTGAACCAGGGCGAGGTCTGCACCTGCCCGTCGCGCGCGCTGATCCACGCCGGGATCTACGACGAGTTCATGGCCCGCTGCCTGGAACGCACCCGGGCGATCAAGGGCGGCAACCCGCTCGACCCGGCCACCATGCTGGGCGCGCAGGCCAGCAACGACCAGTACGAGAAGATCCTCTCCTACATCGACATCGGCCGGCAGGAAGGCGCGGAGGTACTGACCGGCGGCGCCAAGCGCACCGTCGAGGGCCTGGAGGGCGGCTACTACATCGAGCCGACGATCTTCCGCGGCACCAACGACATGCGGATCTTCCAGGAGGAGATCTTCGGCCCGGTGGTATCCGTGACCACCTTCGACTCCGTCGACGAGGCACTCAAGCTCGCCAACGACACGCTCTACGGCCTGGGCGCCGGGGTGTGGACCCGCGACGGCAACACCGCCTACCGGATGGGCCGGGAGATCAAGGCCGGCCGGGTGTGGACCAACTGCTACCACGCCTACCCGGCGCACGCGGCGTTCGGCGGCTACAAGAACTCCGGGATCGGCCGGGAGAACCACAAGATGATGCTGGAGCACTACCAGCAGACGAAGAATCTTTTGGTCTCCTATAGCCCGAAAAAGCTCGGTTTCTTCTAGAAGTCCAGGAAGATGCGCCCGACTTGGCCTCATGCCCGGTCGGGCGCATCTCCGCGGCCATCAGCGGCGAGAGAGCGCACGCCCTGAATCCTCCCGAATTCTCCCACCGGTATCCCGCTCCGGCGTTTGCAGATCCGGCTGCGCCATGACTCGACGGCCGGCGTCAGCCGTACACGAGCAGGTGGTCACACGTGGTCGTGCCGTCGTGGAGCGAGTCGTCGCTGCTGAGGACGTAGAAGGTCCCGGCGAATCCGGCGGCCGTCATCTTCGGCACCACGATCAGTGTCTGCCTCGCCATGTCCAGCCCGGCCGGGTTCACCACGTACCGGTACAGCAGCGTGAAGAGGTTCTGCCCGAGGTCGTGCAGCTTGAGGACCCGGTACGTGCGGTCCCCGGAGCCCTGGGTGCCGGTGACGGGTGCCTGGCGCTGCGGGGCACCCCACTGTGCGGGTTGCGTGACGATACGGCCCATCGTTTCGAGGTCCTGCAGCCGCGCCTGCGTACTCGGCCGGACGCCGGCCATGTGGATATGCAGCTGCTGGAGTTGCCGGGAAATCGCCGAGTTGATCCCCAATCCGATATTCGGTCGAGAGCGGAGATGCAGGAGCGCCCGCAGTGGCCGGCAGCAACGACCACGGGACCCCGGATCCGCAGGTAGAACCTCGTTCGACCGGTCCGCGCCGGCATTCCGCGGCGTACAAGGCGAGGATCCTGGCCGAGTACGCGACCTTGGACATGCAGGGCAGGGGGGCCTTGCTGCACGGGGAGGGCCCGCACTCGTCGCCGATCACGAACTGGCGGCAGCAGCAAGACAAGGGTGCAACGCGGGCGCTCGCGGGCGTGCGGGCGGGGAAGCGGTGCGGTCGGAGCAGCAGTGCGAGGGTGCTCGACTCACTCGGGGTGGACGAGGCGATGATCCGGCGGGGCGCGTCGATCCCGTCCGTCGCCGGCATGCGCATGCCCATGAGGGCGACGTCGGGGCACGACCACCGCGACAGCCTCGCCGGGACTCGCCGCATTTCAAGACTTCGGACACCGCATCCGGATCGTCCGATCATTGATGCGGGGGGGATTTCCCGGAGCATGAAATGGGCTGCCCACAAGGGGGGTTGTACGTTTTTTCAAGATCGAATATCGGGAATGGCTCAAATCTTCTTTTGTCTTGAATCCAGCTTTGTGCCGTGGCTGACGTGTGGGAGAGTTCCATCCACATCAGCTCACACGGGAACGTCTCTTTCGAGGGAGGGCACTGTGGCCGGCTCATCGTTCCGTGCGCGCCGTGAGCCCCTCCGTGGCACCGCGCCGCCTCGCACGTGGCGCGGCGGCCCGCCCTTCGCCCGCCGGCCGCGCCCGCCGAATAGTTTGCCTGAGCTATTCGCTCCCATGGCCGTGACTTGACGTCCGGTCCGCCTTCTCGGCGAGAAGTCACCCCCCTCGGTCCTCGTCTTTACCCGGGGAAGTTCTACACGCGTCGTCCGCGTGAATATCGATCGGATCAGCTCTGCCGCAACGATCAGACCGGTTCCTAGAATTCGGAGACCGCCGTGGTCAGTCAGCTCACTTCAGCGTCACCCGGAATCCTGCCTGCGACGGGAGCGGAAGGCCCACGCTATTTCGTGCTGGGACCGGTGACGATGCTCCGGAACGGCCTGCCCTGCACCCCCAGCGCCCTCAAACAGCGGGCCCTGCTGGCCTTGCTGCTGCTGTCCGCCAACGCTCCCGTTCCGACCCACCGGCTGATCGAGGGGCTGTGGGGGACCCGCCCGCCGCAGGCCGCCGCCGCGACCCTGCAGATGTACGTCTCCGGACTGCGCCGCGCCCTGGACCCCGAGCACGGCGCCGCCCACCGCGACCCGCGGCACCATCCGGTGCTGCGCACCGAGGCGAACGGCTACCGGATGCGGGTGGCGCCGGGCGAGCTCGACCTCGACCGGTTCCGCACCCTCACCGCGGCCGGCCGCCGTCACCTGGCCGAAGGACGATGTCGGGAGGCGGGCGAGGCGCTCGGCCAGGCGCTGGCAGTGTGGCGCGGGCACCCGTTCGCCGACCTGGAGCACTCCGGCCGACTCGGCTCCTACGCGGTGCGGTTGGAGGAGGAACGTCTCTCGGCGCTCGGCGAAAGCATCGACGTCGTGCTGTGCCGGGGCAAGAGCCACGAGATCAGCGATGTCATCGGTGAACTGCACGAGTTGTGCGCCGCCCATCCGCTGCGGGAGGCGTTGCACGAGCAGTTGATCCGGGCGCTGTGCCGGGTCGGCCGCCGCGCCGAGGCGCTCACGGTCTACGCCCGGGTGCGCGGCATGATGATCGCGGAGCTCGGCATCGAACCCGGCCCGGGGCTCAGAGCGGCCCAACTCGTCGCCCTGGAAGCACGCGAGCCCTACGGGAGCGGGCATCTGCACTGCCGGTGACAGACCGCCGGGTGGGGGCGGAGCTCCGGGCGGTGACGTAACTCCGGGCGAGGGCGGAGCTCCGGGCGGCGACGGGGGCGGCGACGGCGACGGCGACGGCGACGGCGACGGAAGCGTCCGCGGCGACGGGGTCCGGGTCACCGTGGCGCCGCCACCTGGTCCAACTCCCCCGCGGCCCCGGCGGCGCCGCCCCCCTGCTCCTCCGGCGCCGCCAGCCGCCACCCGAACCGCCGCCGGTAGTGGACCAGGGGATCACAGTCCGCCGGGTCCAGCACGCAGCGCACCACCTCGCCGACCACCACGGCGTGGTCGCCGTGGTGGAGGACCGCGGTGGACGCACATCGCAGGTACGACGGCACGTCCGCGAGACGCGGCACCGGACCGTCCCAACTCCACCGCGTGTGGGCGAACTTGTCCGCGCCTCGGCGGGCGAAGAGCTCAGCCGTCGCACGGTCCGTGTCGCTCAGCAGATGGACGCCGAAGACCGCACCGACCGCCAGCGCCGGGCAGGCGCGGGCGGACTCGGCGACGGCGACCAGCACGGAGGGCGGCGCCACGCTGTAGGAGCAGACCGAGGAGACCAGCAGCCCGCAGGGTGTGCCGTCGGCCTGCCGTGCGGTGACTACGGCCACTCCGGACGCGAGGCGGGCCATGCTCTCGGTGAAGACCGCGGTCAGCGCCGCATCTGCTCCCGGCGGCACCGCCTACACCCCGGCCCGCTCGGCGCGCAGGCACGAGGCGTGGTGGACCCGGGCGTCCTCGTCGTCGGTCTCCGCCAGCACTGCCGCGAAGTCGCTCACGGCGTCGGCGAAGCGGCCCGCCGCCTCGTGCACCAGACCCCGGTTGTACCGGATGGCGGCCCCGCCGCCGATTCCGATCGCCCGGTCGAAGTCGGCCGTCGCCCTGTCCAGATCGCCTGCGCCAAAGGCGATTTCGGCCTTGACCGCCCATGCCTCGGCGAGGTCGGGGGCGCTTTCCAGAGCCGCACCGAGCGCGTCGAGTGCGGATCCTGCTTCACCCTGCTCGGCCAGCAACCGGCCCTTGAGAGTGAGCAGATGGGCGTTGCCGGGGTCCATGTCGAGGCCCGCCGCGACATCGCGCAGCGCGGACTGCGGATCGCCGAGTTCGGCGTGCACCCCCGCCCGGTTCAGCAGCGCGTCCACATTGTCGGGGTCCAGGACCAGAGTGCGGTCGAACTCGGCGAGGGCGCCCTCGACGTCCCCGAGTTCCAGCCGGGCGTCACCGCAGTTGTAGTGCGCCTCGGGGAAGGGCGGTTCCAGCGTCAGCGCGTGCTCGTAGTCGGCGAGCGCCTCCTCGGTGCGGCCCATGCGTCGCAGGATGTTGCCGCGGTTGAAGTAGTGGTCGGAGAAGTCGTCGTCGATGGCCATGACGATGGCGTAGTCCGCCAGTGCCTCCTCCAGCCGGCCGCTCATCGTGTGGACCTGGGCACGGTTGTAGCGCAGCCCCACCCGGTGCCAGCTGCGCTCGCCGAGGCCGAGTTCCTTGTCCAGCCGCTCGATGCCCTCGTCGAGCAGCCGCAGTGCCTCGTCGGTGCCGCCGGTGCGGGTGGCGACCAGGGCGAGCCCGTTGCGGTTGAAGACGGAGAAGAACGTACGCTCCTGCGGGTCCTCCAGCACCGAGGCGATGGCGATCGCCTGGTTGATCCAGGCCCTGGCCAGCCCCGGATCACGCTTGTCCGGGCTGAAGTGGCGGGCATAGAGCATGCCGGTCTCGTAGGCGAGTTTCATGTGCACGGCCGGGTCGATGCTGGTGCGCCGGGCGGCGTCCTGGAGTGCCGCGGACTCCTCCGCCCGACCCGCCGCCGCGAGCGAGACCGCGGTGTCCCGGGTGAACTCCCACCAGACGTCGGGCTGTTGCGCGGCCTCGACCAGCAACAGCCCGCGCTCGCCGTACTCCACGGCGGTCCCGTACAGACCGAGGTACTTGCAGCGGGTCTGCGCCCAGCGCAGTGCCGCGACCCCGGCGGTGCCGCGGGCACTGCCGCGTTCCAGGTGGTAGGCCAAGGCGCCCAGCCGCAGGGACGGTTGGGACTCCGCCATCGTGGCCAGTACGGCGGCGCGTGCGTCATGCAGCGCCGCGCGGCGTGCCGGGTCCAGGGCTTCGTACGCCGCGACCGTCGCCGGTTCGTCGGCGACGCCGTCGGACTCGGCGTAGGCGCGGGCGAGTTCGACCGCCGCGGGCCGGGCCGCGGCGGACTCCGGCGGGCGGCCGGGCGACGTGATCCGCTGGGTGTGTGCGAGCAGGGCCCGGGGCAGGTCTTCGGAGATCGGGCCCGGCCGCTCGGGCGGTGTGTCGGGGCCGGTGGCGACCACGACGGTCAGCAGCCGGGCGGGGATCCGTCGCAACAGCACCGCCAGGAACTCCTGGTCGGTGGCATCGGCGTGCTCGACATCGTGCACCACCAGCGTGTGCGCGGCCTCGTCGAGGCCGCCGAGGTGGCTTTCGAGGAAGTCGACCAGGCCGTGCGAGATGCGCAGCGAGTGCAGTCGCGCGGGGTACCGGCTGACCGCGACCGGCCCGGTGGCGCTCGCCTCCAGGGGACGGTGGATCGCCGGTACCAGGCCGGCCAGTTCGGGTGTCGTCTCCTGGAGTTCGATGCGGTGCCGCTGCGCGAGTTCCGGGTTGCGCCGCAGCGCTTCCGGGGCGATCGACCGCAGGAGGGTCCCGACGGCCGTGTAGGGCCCGCGCAGGTGGCGGTGCGCACTGACCGTCGCGAGCAGCGGCGGCAGCGAAAGGCCCCTGATCAGCCGGTCACGGTCGGCGCGCAACGGCGCCTGTATCCAGTAGTGGCTACTCATGAGCCTGCCTTTCGAGCGACGAAGTGACCTGTGCCTCGGGGCGTGGGGCCGTCAGGCGATGACGTGGACGGCTTCGGATCGGCGGCGGGCGCGGTCCCTGAGTGCGATCCACAGCGGGAGCAGCGTCTGCGTGAGCAGCAGGATCAGGAAGACCACCGAGTCCAGCAGCCGCAGGTCACTCGACCCGCCCGAGGTGAAGCGCTCCACGGATCTCAGGCACATGTGCGCGAAGACCGGCAGCAGCGCGAAGAGAGTGGTGCTGAGGCTGATGGTGTAGCCGGCCAGCACGAGCCACGCATACCAGCGGGCCGCCTTGAGGTCCACCGGGTGCGCCGTGCCGAGGTCGACGATCTTGTCGCGTCGGCCGAGGAGACGGTTGACCCGGTTGCGCAGGGTCCGCAGGGCGACGCCGTGCAGGTCCACGTTGCCGAGCATGGTGGTGATCAGTACGTAGATGTCGGTGCGCAGGTAGAAGAAGAACTGCCAGAGCAGACGGGTGAAGGTGGCGAAGGCCACGCCCAGGCAGACCCGGCCCGCCAGGGACGGGTGGCGGCCCGTCCCGCCGAGGACGTCCGCGAGGACCACCAGCGCGCAGAGCACCAGGACATCGGCGAGCATGCCCGCGAGGATCGGCAGGTACCGCTTGCGCCGGGGCACCGCCACCAGCCCGTCGAGAGCGGTCTCGACCACCAGGAAGTAGAAGCGGTAGGACATCGACAACCGTGAGCGGATGGCGAGTCGGCGGCCGGCCAGCGCGTGGAAGATCTCGTGCAGCGCGATCAGCGGAGTGACCGCGACCAGCAGCGTCAGGTTCACCAGGGAGTAGTACGAGCTGAAGACGAGGTCGTGCGAGCGCGGCACCAGGCTGGGCGAACGCGCCATCAGCACCACCGCCGTCAGCGCCAGTGCCGCGTAGCAGAACCACGCGTACGGCGAGAACGTGGCCCGGCCCAGGCGCTGCCACCGCAGCGGGGCCGTCTCGGCCGGCGCCTCGTCGACGGTCCTGGTGAAGCCCAGTTCCTCCAGCGCCGCCAGGACGTCCTCGACGTCCGCGCTCTCGCCGTAGGTGTCTCGGTAGCGGCGGGCGGCCTCGTCGGCGGTCGCGCCGTGTTCGAGCCAGCGCACGAGTTGGGCGCCGTCCGGCGGGAAGATCGCGTACGAGTCGATGTCCGCCCGGCCGATCGTCACACCGTCGCCGTCTTCGAGATAGACCAGCGGGTGGAAGAGGATCGGCTTCCGCGTGCTCTGGCTGGTGGCCTGACTGCTGGTGGTCTGTTCCGGCACCGCTCGACCTCGCTTCTCCGCGGCCGTCCGCAGGGGCGATGTGCCCCGCCGGCAGATGGGGGGGCGCGCCGCCGCCCGGCAGCGGGCTGCTGGACGGCGGCGAACCCTCGGCCTGGATCAGGCAGTCGGGTAGGTGTGGCAGCCCGCGGTCGTGAGACGGACGGGACCGGCCTTGCGGATCACGATCTTCTTCATCGCTGACCTCCTGGAGTGGGAAACGGAATGTGCTCCCCCACCTTCAGCGGGCCCTCCAGAACCTCACCAAACTCCCGCCAAACCCGCGCCGTCCGCGCGGCCGCGGACGCCATGGCCGACATGGCCGACATGGCCGCCCGATCGAATCCGACGGCGAATCAGCTCGGTTCAGAGTGAATCCACGCGGCCCTCTGCCTGACTCTCCGGTCGGGCGGACGGGGGCGAGGGAGCGGGTGCGGGGCGCCGGGCGGTCGGTTTTCCGGAGGCGGCGGTCGCGAGGGCGGAGCCCGCCAGGATCAGGACGAAGGCGGCCACGACGCCGGCGGTCAGCGTCTCGTGCAGGAACAGCGCGCCCGCGGTCACCGCGACCGCCGGATTGACGTAGGTGAAGACGGTGGCTCGGGTCGGACCGGCCTCCTTGATCAGTTCCAGGAACGCCACGAAGGCCACCGCGGTACAGATCACTCCCAAGCCGGCCAGGGCACCCAGGACCCGGGCGGAGGGCACCTGCGCGGGCCAACTGGCCGCCGCCGCGGGCGCGTAGACCAGTGCGGCCAACGTCAGGCAGGGCGCGGTGAGTTGGAGGGTCGGGACGTCGCGCAGATAGCGGGCGGCAATCAGAGGCGCTGTCGCGTAGCCCAGGACGGTCAGCAGCACCTCGACGAGTGAGCGCGCGTCGCCTCCGTTCAGATGGGGGACGGTCAGGACCGCGACGCCCACGAGCCCCATCGCCAGGCCGGTCACTCGGCGTGCCCCCAGGTGCTCCGCACTGCCGAAGAAGGGCGCGAGTGCGGCCCCGACGAGGGGGACGCCGGCGATCAGAAGACCGGCGGTGGAGCTGGAGAGGTGCCGTTCGGCGTCGGTGAGGGTGAACCAGGGGCCCATGATCTCGATGCACGCGAAGGCCAGCATGGGCCGCCAGTGCGCGCGGACCATGCGTACGAGACCGCCTTGGCGAACGGCGAACGGCAGCAGGAGCGCTGCCCCCAGGGCGCAGCGGGTGAACACCACCATGGACGGGGACACCGCGTCCACCGCCACTTTGATCATCAGGTAGGGGATCCCCCAGACCAGTCCCATCAGGCAGAACAGGGCCCATCCGCGTGCAGTCATGCGGGCAGTCTGGGCGCGGTCAGAAGGCGGTGTCTTGAACGCTGTTGCGGTACACGGCGGGGGTCACCCCCAGCACCCGCCGGAACCAGCGGGTCAGGTGGGCCTGGTCGGCGAAGCCCACGAGCGTCGCGACCTCGGCGGGACGCAGCCCGGTCTCCAGCAGTCCGCGGGCCCGGGAGACGCGGTACTGGGCGAGCCAGGCGTACGGCGGTATTCCCATCGTTGTTCGGAAGGCCCGCAGCAACTGGTAGCGGGACAAGCCCAGTTCGGCCGCGAGGTCGGCGAGGGACGGCGGGGCGGTCAGCTCGTCGGCCAGGCGGTCGCGGACGGTGTGCGCGATATGGCCGGCGCCGGGCACAAAGTCGCTCGCCGCGCCGGCCGTGGAGTGGCGTCGGACCAGGGCCGCGAGCAGCCACGGCACCCGGGAGTCGGCTTCCAACGGGTCCGGGCAGGCGCTGAGTTCAGCGTGTGTCAGGCGCAGTGCGGCGGCCAGTTCCGGATCGTCGAGCACGGGGTCGCGGAAGTGCGGCAGCCCGCCGAGCACGCCCTCGGTGAGCAAGGAGGGCTCCGCGTACAGGGCGCGGTAGGCGTAGCCGTCGGCTGCGGCGGGTCCGCCGGTGTGCACCTCACCCGGCGCCAGCACGACGATCGACCCGGGGCCGCACCGGATCCGGCCGCCCCGGTAGTCGATGACCTCGCGACCGCCCACACAGACACCGATCGTGAACTCCTCGTGGGCGTGCGGAGCGTAGACGTGGTCCTCGAAGCGGGCGGTGAGCAGATCGAGCGGCGGGCCGCATCGGCCCAGCCGCGCCCTGGTCCAGCACGTCTGCTCCCGAGTGCCCATGTCGCGCCCCTCCCGCCGCACGGCCACAGCGGCGTCCTGTCGTGTTGTGGCGTTGTCGTGCGGGTGCCAAGAGCGCCCTGGGCCGGGAGATCACTGCCCGGGCGGAGGAGTGGACGCGCGCTTCGGGCCGGCGGCCCCGCGAGTGGGCGGAGGGCCACCGGGCTGCGCGGGCGCCCAGCCGCGCAGGGTCGCGTCGATCGTCGACCGGAACGCCCGGTCCAGCGTCGCGGAGTCCAGCGCCCCGGCCAGTTCGAGCGACACCAGCCCGTGCAGGGTCACCCACAACGAAAGGGCGATCAGGGTCGGTTCGCCGGTGAGCGCCGAGCCCGCCACGGCCCGGTCGATCGCCGCGAGCAGCGGCCTGACGGGGTCACGGGTGCCGACCTCGCCGGAGGGGTCGAAGCGCTGCACACCGCCGAACAGCACGGCATAGAGGTGGCGGTGGGCGACGGCCCACCCCCGGTACGCGGCGGCCAGCGCGCGCAGGTCGGCGAGCGGGTCGTCGGACTCCGCGATCGTCGACAGGTCCTGGAACAAGCCGGCGACCGCCCGGCCGCGCACCTCGGCGACCAGCCCGTCCTTGCCGCCGAACAGCGTGTACACCGCCCCCGTCGATGTCTCCGCGGCGGCCGCCAGGGCCCGGACGGTGACCCCTTCCGGCCGGTGCGTGGCGAACATCTCCGTCGCGCGTGACACCAGCCGCTCTCGGACAGCGTCGTCGTTCGTTCGCGGCCTTCCCATGCCGAGCAGTCTACCCAGTTTGGTAACGTCGTTTTGGAACGCCGTTTCAAACCCGCGATGCCGATGCTCGCCGAGTGCTCCTCCCAGGTCCGCGAGTGGGAGACCACGGTCCTCGCCGACGACCCGGCGATCCAGCGCACCCAGTACATGCCCGGCGTCGGACACCACATGTGGAACGGCCTGGACGACAACGACCAGAGGGCCGCCGCCGTCATCGGCGACTTCCTCCAGGACCGGCCCGCGCCCCTGCCGAACTACCCGACCCGCGCGGACATCCCGGCCTTCCTCCGCGCCCACAAGTGACGCCGGTCGACCTCCGTGCCTCGCCGGCCGTCCTGCTCGTGGTCAACGCCTCGGGCAACGGCCTTGGTTGTGACCGGCGCGCCGTGCTTCACCCGCGGGCGGGGCTGCTCCACCCCGCGGGTCGGCGTCGCACTCCCTCATCGATACCCGTCGAGGGTGGGAGCCTGTTCGCGGGCGTGCCCGGTCACGCCGTGGGCTGCGGCATCCGCATGGCCGCCTGCCTCGTTGTGGAAGATCCGCCCGTCGGATATTCGGCGGACCGGGTCATCGTGAAATGTCCTCCGGTTGTGGTGACTCGGCCTGATGCAGTGCGCTGCGGCCGAGGACTGCGCGGACGCGCGCCGATGTCCTGGACGCCGTCTACGCCAAGCATCCCGAACGCTTCGTCCGCAAGGCCCCCGAGCCACCCAAGCTCCCGCAGGCCGCCTGGATCAACAAGCCCGACCAACCCCGACCGGACGAGCAAACGATCCCAGCACAGGGATAGAACGATCTACCTGCCTTGATCGCGTTGACAGGTTCCGGCGCCGGTGGCCATCCCCAGCAGGCCGCGGCGGGACAGGGATCTGGAGAGCTGTGGATCGTTCATAGCGGGACAACCCCTCTGGTGTTCGCACGTGAAGGAGGCTCCGGACGACCGGCGTCGAGTCCGGCTGTGGCCCCCCAGGGGCGGACCGGGCCGCCGAAGTAGTGGTGACCTTGTTTGCATCGTGTTAACGTGTCAACTATCGTCACGAAGTTTGTGGCCCAGCAGAACCCTCGGCGTCGTGACCCCCAACGAGTCCCCGCGCGGCTACATTTGTCATGTCAAATTCGAAGGAGTGAGATGGGCAACGCGCCGCTGTACCAGCGCATCAAGGCCGAACTGCGGGCTGCCATCGCCCGGGGGGAGTACGAGCCGGGGAGTCCGTTCGTCACCCAGCGCGAGCTGTGCGAGCGCTACGAGGTGAGCACCACCACCGCGGTCAAGGCCCTGAACGACCTGGTCGCCGAGGGTCTGCTGATCCGCCAGCAGGGCCGGGGCACATTCGTGGCCGAGCGGGGGGTGCGCGGACCGGCGACGAACGTGCCGTCCTCGATCGCCTGCATCGTGCACGGCGTGGCCGGGTCGTACGTGTCGACGATGGTCAGTGGTGTGGAGTCGGTGTGCTCCGAGCTGGGATACCGGATGTACCTGGCCGACACGGCGCGCCCCGGCCAGAGCGCTTCACCGGAGCGTGAGGCGGGTGCACTGCGCGAAGCGCTGGACAGCGGGGTCGCGGGGATCGTGCTGTACCCGGTGCAGGGCCACGCGAACGGCGACCTGATCATGGAGATCCAGCGGCGGGGTATCCCGCTGGTACTGGTCGACCGGTACCGCTCGGACATCCCGACCGACGTCGTCGTCGTGGACAACTTCGCCATCGGACACGAGCTGACCCGGCACCTCATCGCCGCCGGCCACGAGCGCATCCTGACGCTGTGGAGCGAGATCGACGTGACCAGCGTGTGGGACCGGCTCAGCGGGCACGTGAAGGCGCTGCACGAGGCCGGCATCGCCGTGCGCCCGGAGTTCACCTTGCTGCGCAACTTCCACGACCTGCCAGAGGACGGACGGCGCGCGCTGCTGCGCTCGGCCCTGGGCAGTGCGGAGCCCCCGACGGCCGCGCTGTGCTCGAACGGCTTCGTGGTGGCTGCCGCGGCCGCCGATCTGGTCGCCCTCGGGCTCAGCGTGCCGAACGACTTCGAGCTGGCGGGCATGGACGACGACGACCCCTTCGACCTGCTGCCGCTGACCGCCTTCGCGGCCCAACTGCCCAACCGGGAACTGGGCGCGACAGCCATGCGGCTGGTGGCCCAACGGATCACTGAGGGCGAAAACACCACCGGACCGCAGCGGATCATGCTGCCGACCACCGTACGAATCCGGGACCGGTCATCCGCACACCTGCGCGTCGTGGGCGGCGCGACGGCGAGCTGAACCGCCGGCGCAGGCCGCAGACGCCAACCCGGGCAGCCGGCACGGTCGGTCTTGACGTTTTGAATGCTGCCCGGCGCGTTCTGGCAACGAGCCGCCGGGGCGGCGTCCGCCCATGAACCTACCTGGTCGCGGCGACCGCCTGATCGAACGCTGCGATGCTCGCCACGATGCTCTGGTCCGAGGGTGGGGTGCGCGTCCGCGACGGACGCATGAGCGGTACCGCCTACGGAACCGTCGTGCTCCACGTCAGCCCGGAGTCGGCGGTCGGCGGCCCGCTCTCCCTCGTGCGGACCGGCGGATCGTCCTGGACGTCCCGGCCCGAAAACGGCTCTATATCGACCACATGCAACAGGCCGACACCGGCGCCGACCTCTTGCGACCACATGTCCACTACGTGAATGCCGGACGCCGCTTCCCCGTTGACACTTTAACGTGTCAAAGCTAGCGTCGGTGCCGCTCCCCCGCCCTCGTGCGAGCGGGGGCGAGTGCCGCCGTCACGCTCACCGCGGACCAGTCCTCGGTCGCCCACAAGATCGCGCAACGCACGGATATCCGGAAGGACCTGAGAGGGAACTCCATGCTCGACTACGACATGCCACTTGAAGAGCTGAGAACCTACCGCGCGCGGATCGAGACGCCGGCGGACTTCGACGGCGTGCACATGCCGGTGCGCGGCAAGGCTCCCGGGCTGTTCTCCGTGGGGCTCCAGGACGAGGTCTGCCCGCCGTTCACGGTGTTCGCCGCCTACAACGTGTACCCAGGGGAGATGGACGTGGCGGTCTATCCGTTCAACGCGCACGAGGGCGGTGGTGAGTTCCAGGAGGCCCGGGTGCTTCGCTGGGTCGGGAAGTGCGTCGCGCGATGAGCCTGCTCCTTCGCGACGCCCATCTGACCTACCCGCACAGCAACGGGTTCCGCGCGGACGGCGACCGCGTCGCGCTGGTCCGCTACGACCTCGACGCGGCCCGGATCATCAGCGTCCGATGGCGGCCCGGCGAGGCGCGGGACGAGCGGGTGCTGCACGAACTCCCGCCCGAAGGCTACGGAACCGACGCCCTGGTCCTCCCGGACTTCGCCCGCGACACCGGCCGGATGGCCCTGGCCCACGACGACGTGCTCTGGGTCGCCGACCCCGGCGGCGGGCTCGAACCCGTGTGGCGGCCACCGGCCGGTCTCACGCTGGACCGCCTGTTGAGCCTGACGCACAACGGGTCACACGTCGCCGTCAGCACCGAAGGCGACGGCACCTGGTCGGGCTGGGAGGTCGAGGTGTCCACCGGCACGGCGAGACGCGTCTTCGACAAGACCTGGTGGGCGAACCACATCGCCCGCAGCCCGTACGACGAGCGGTGGATCGCCTTCAGCCACGAGGGAACCGCGATCCAGACCCCCGACCGGGTCTGGGCCTGGCACCCGGAACGAGCCCCGAACGGGATGCGCGTGCTCGATCAGTACGCGATCTCCGAGAGGCCCGACACGTTCGTCGCCGTGGGCCACGAACGGTGGTGCCACCACGACCTCGCCGTGCTCGCCGTCGCCTACGGAGACAGCGAGGCCGGACCGCGCGGCCTCTACCTCGCGGCCCCCGACGGCCGTCCGCCGCGGCTGGTCAGCGCCGGAGACCGGTACTGGCACTGCGACGTCAGCCGCGACGGCCGGTACGCCGCCGTCGACACCACCGGTCCGACCGACGCGCCGGGGCGCGGCTGGCAGAACGCCGGCGGGATCTCCGACGTCCTGCTCGTGGACATGGCCGACGGCACCACCCGCCGGCTGGCCCGGACCCAGGCCACCCGGCACCCATGGCATCCACACCCGGTGTTCACGCCAGACGGCTCCGCGGTGCTCTTCAACCACCTCGGCACCGACGAACGCGGCACGGCCATCGTCCCCCTCTGATCGGCGCACGAGGGCATGACGGCTGCGGACGTGCGTACAGAATATCGGCGCACGCTCGGGGGCGGTCTCCACAGGACTGCCCTCACCGCACAACTCCCCGCTGCACTCCCGCCGTTCGGCGAAACCACAGCTCGGACACCGAAGTCCCGTTGGAGTACTGGCGGTTGTCCGTCCGGCGTCGGCGTGCCCGGTGCGGAGCACCCAGGGAGAGCTGGCATGCTGGGCCGCTGAAGTAAGACCGCCCGGCACATGGAGGGTGGGAGAAGGCGCGGGTCGAGGGCCAAGTCCGGGCGGTGCCGACGAGGGAGCCAGGGCGGAGCCCTGGTGACTGAGCAGAAGCCGTCCGGGCGAGAGCCATCGACCGGCGACGCCGCCCTCCATTTCCCGGCCGGTCCAAGCCAGTGAACATGGGAGTGATCGTTCGTGGTACATCGTCACGACAGCAGCGAAGCGCTGATCGACCCGGCGTACACCAAACGCCTGGGGTGTATACAGGTGCCGAAGAACCGGCTGCCCGACCAGGAGACGGCTCCCCAGGCGGTCTACCGCATGATCCACGACGAGCTGCTGCTGGACGGAAGCTCACGGCTGAACATGGCCACGTTCGTGACGACGTGGATGGACCCCGAGGCCGAGAAGCTCATGGCCGAGACGTTCGACAAGAACATGGTCGACAAGGACGAGTACCCGCAGACCGCGGAGATCGAGCGCCGCTGCGTCAACATCGTCGCGAACCTCTTCCACGCGCCCTCCTCGGGCGACGCGATCGGCGTGTCCACCATAGGCTCCTCCGAGGCGGTCATGCTCGGCGGTCTGGCCATGAAGTGGAAGTGGCGCCAGCGCCGCCAGGCGGCCGGGCTCTCCGCGGACCGCCCGAACCTGGTGATGGGCTCCAACGTCCAGGTGGTGTGGGAGAAGTTCTGCCGCTACTGGGACGTCGAGCCGCGCTACGTGCCGATGTCCCACGACCGGTTCACCGTCGACGCCGCCGAGACCATGACGTACGTGGACGAGAACACCATCGGCGTCGTGCCGATCCTGGGCACCACCCACACCGGCGAGTTCGAGCCGATCAAGGACATCCACGACCGGGTCGTGGCCTACAACGCCGAGCACGACACGGACATCGCGATCCACGTCGACGCCGCGTCGGGCGGTTTCGTCGCCCCCTTCCTCCACCCCGACCTGGAATGGGACTTCCGGCTCCCGCAGGTGAAGTCGATCAACGTCTCGGGCCACAAGTACGGCCTCACCTACCCGGGCATAGGCTTCGTCGTGTGGCGCTCCGCCGAGGACCTGCCCGAGGACCTCGTCTTCCACGTGAACTACCTGGGCGGCGACATGCCGACCTTCACCCTCAACTTCTCCCGCCCCGGCAACCAGGTCGTCGGCCAGTACTACAACTTTGTGCGCCTCGGCCGGGAGGGCTACACCAAGGTCATGGAGGGGCTGCGGGACACCGCGCACTTCCTCGCCGACGGCATCGCGAAGCTCGACGCCTTCGAAGTGATCAGCAACGGCACCGACATCCCGGTCGTCTCGTTCAAACTCAACGACCCGAGCAAGTTCACCGTCTTCCACGTCTCCGACGAACTGCGCCGCGACGGCTGGCAGGTGCCCGCCTACACCATGCCGCCGAACGCCGAGGAGATCGCGGTCCTGCGCATCGTGGTCCGCGAGGGCTTCAGCCTCGACCTGGCCGAGTCCCTGCTGGCCACCATCGGCAAGGCCGTCGCCCGCCTCACCACCACCCCGCCGGCCCACGAGGCCGGTTCCGGCTTCGCCCACACCTGACCGACCGCGCACTCCCCCGGGATCCCGGGCCGGTGCGCAGCCGAACCGCGGGCCGGTGCGCTGCCACCACCGTCCGTACGGGCCCGCGCTGTCCGGCGCGGGCCCGTACGCGGTTCGTCGCTCAGATGCACAAGCTGGCGCTGAACTCGCTGGGGAACGGTCCGCAGATCGCGAAGCTCAACTCGGAGATCGCGATCTCCCCGTCGTCGGGGGCGGGATCGCGCCGGGAGGCGCCGGGCAGGCTCTGCAGGGCGATCACTTGATCCATGGTCCACTCTTTCCGCTGGAGGGATCGGGTCGGTTGCGTCCCGTGCCGTCGTCGGCGCGCCCGTCGGTGGTGGCGGCGGCCGATGCCGTACGGGCCGTACTGTGGTGCGCGCTCAGGCGATCGAGGCTGAACAGCCGGTCCTCGCCCGCGTCGAGCACCTGGTCGAGGAAGAGCAGGACGCCCGCGCCGCCGCTCCACAGGTCCGCGCTGAACCGCTTGAGCTTCTCGCCGTGGAACCTGACGCCGGTGGCGCCGGGGACCGCGTACTTGAACAGGGCTCTGGCGGTGCGCAGCGCGGAGCGGGAGGATGCCTCGTCGCCGCTGACGGCAGCGTGGTCGGCGAGCGCGAAACCCAGTCCGGCCAGGCCCTGGTACAGGCCCGGCATGACCGTGTACGCGGTGCGCAGCCGCGGCAGGAGGTCGCTCTCGATGCCGGCGAGGCGGTCGTCCCCGCAGACCGTGTTGTACCGGCAGACCGCGCGCAGGATTCCGGCGGTGCCGCTGAACAGGTACGGCATCGAGCGGCGGTCGGTGGCCGACACCGGGAAGTGCGGCGACGGCGACGCGCCGGGCATCGCCCGGTCGAGTTCGTGGTGCAGCAGCCGCACCCCGCGGTCGAGGTGCCTGGCGTCCCCGGTGACCGCGGCCAGCGGGTACAGCGCCCAGGCGATGCCGCACCTGCCGTGCAGCCATCCGGTCGGGTCGTCACGCTCCAGCAGTCCGGCCGGCTCCCCGTCCGCCGGAAGCGCGGACAGCAGGCGCTCGGCGGTCTCGACGTGCCGGTGGTCGCCGGTGTGCTCGAAGAGCGACAGGTGGGTCATCGCCACCCCGGCGGTGCCTTCGGCGAAGCCGGCCCGCCGACCGGTCAGGGGGTGCTCGGTCGCGGCGGCGAGCAGGTCGCGCGCCTCGTCGAGGTCCCCGTGGTCGGCCAGCACCCAGGCGACGCCGGCCAGCCCCACGTGCAGTCCCGGCGGCAGGCTCCCGGCGGTGGCCAGCGCGTCGCGACGGAAGCGTTCGACGAGGTCCTCGTGCACGGTGACGCCGCTGTGCCGCAGCGCGTGCAGGACGCCCGCGGCACCGTAGGCGACGCACACGGTGTTGCTCGCGTACCCGTCGGGGACGGTCGGGAACAGCGTGTGCTCACGGTCCGGGTCGGCCATCGCGGTCAGGGCGGCCGCGACCTTGTCGCGCAGATCGCGGACGTGGCGGGCCGGGTCGGCCGCCACCTCCCGCGGTCCCGGCAGCAGCGCCGGGCCGTCGGCCGGGTGGTAGCGGACCGCGCGCTCCCACAGCGCCGGGGGCACCGCCATCCGGTCCTGGAGGTCGGCCCGCAGGTGCTCCAGCGAGCGGGGGCAGCGGTCCGCCGCGGCGAAGGTCGGGCCGAGCATCAGCCGGACCAGCGCCGAGATCCCGTAGTCGTCCTGGACGGCCGGGTCGTCCGTCACCCGGTGGGAGGGGGGCGCGTACCCGTCGGTGGCCACCGAGACGCCCTTTTCCCGCAGGCCGCGGGCCGCCTCGAAGTCCACCAGGCGCGGCTGGTCGCCCTCGCCGACCAGGACGTTGCCGGGGCTGACGTCGCCGAAGAGGTATCCCAGCGAGTGCAGGACCCGCACCTGCTCCTCCAGCGCGGCGATGACCGCCTCGCAGTCGGCCGTGTACCGGTCGAAGTCCGATCGCCGCGCCTCCACCTCGGTCACCGGACTGCGGGCGACCACCCAGGAGTTGAGCGTCACGCCCGTGATGAACTCGGTGACCAGGAACTCGTGTTCCCACTCACGGAAGTACGCGATCGGCTCGGGACAGATCCCGGGGTGCGCGTCGTGCAGCGTCCGCAGGGTGTCCCACTCGCGCCGGGTGCGCTCGACGGCGGTCAGGCCGTCCCAGGAGAGCCCGGTGTGGTCACGGGCCTCCTTGATGAAGACCTTCCGGCCGGTGGCGAGTTCACGGCCGGCGTAGGTCCCGCCGCCGTTGCTGTGCCGGACGGCGTGCTCGAAGGCGAAGCCGTGGAAGGAGGTCCCCTCGTCCGCCGGCGCGCTGTCGGCCGCGAACGGGTCGGTGATCCCCTCGGGCAGGTGGAACCTCGGCTCGCGGCGGTCGGCGACGAGCCGACCGCGGCCGTCCCGCAGCATCGGTGTGCTGGTGCCGTCCGGCAGGAGACGGTGCCGGGGTGTGAAGGCGCCGTAGCGGTAGTGGACCACCTGGGAGTCGCCGAAACGGCGGTCGGTGAGGATGAACTGCCCCTGCTCGGACTCCAGTCGCGCGGCGAGCGCGCTCATGAGCGCTGCGGCGGCCTGCTCGTCGGCCGGGTAGGCGACGACGAGCTTGCCGCTCTGCGTCCGGGAGGCGTGCTTGTGCTGGAGCAGCAGCACGAAACCCGCCGCCGCGACGTGCTTGAAGGGGATGTCGCGTGCGAAGCACTCGTCGGCGACCACGTCGAGGACGTCGGCGATCCGGTCGGCGCGGGCCGAGACGTGCACCTTCCAGCCCTGGTCGGGCATCGGCTGGCCCTTGCGGCCCCAGGACCGCCACAGGTGGCGGTCGAAGGACTGCCAGCCGTCCGGGACCTTCGACGGGGCGTACTCCCGGCCCCGGTCCGCGAGGGTCTCGATGGGCGCGTAGTAGTCGGCGTCGGCCATCGCGTATGTCTGTTCGATCATTGCTGCCTCGCGTTTCCCGGGCGTGGGTGAGCAGGTGGGCCGTCCGCCCACGGGGGCCGGGGCGACGCGTGTCACGGACGCGTCGCCCCGGCAGTGCCTCACGC
>NZ_JACEGK010000046.1:0-22661 GCF_056859195.1 Streptomyces sp. NH27 | reverse complement strand
CGCGAGGCCCCGGTGGTGTCGCCGCCGCAGACCCGGGCCAGCAGGAACTGGGGCAGCAGGCCGACGGCGGCGTGCCTGTCCTCCTCCGCGGTGGTCTGCGGTGCCGCGAGCACGGCCCCTCCGGTGCTCATGGCGCGGTCCGGTGTGCCATGGCGCGCCGGCGCCGCGTGATCGGTTCGCGCTTTCGGTCCTGCATCGCCCGCCCCCCTCACTCTGTCGTCGTTCGCAGCGCCGTGCCCGTGGTCATTCGGTCACGACGTGCCCCCGAATGCCGACGATACACCAGATTGGTCACTCTGGGATAGGTACTTCCTACTGTGCGTAACCGTCAGGGGGTTGCCGCCCATATCAGGCCATGCCCCGCCACCACGGGGGGCGTTCAGCTCTCGGCGACCACGTTCTCCAGGGGCAGGCCCGCCGCGAACCGCTCCAACTGCGCGCGCACCAGCCGCTTGGCGCGCGGCAGGAAGGCCGAGGTGCTGCCGCCGACGTGCGGGCTGATCAGCACGCCCGGCGCGTGCCACAGCGGGTGGCCGGCCGGCAGCGGCTCGGGGTCGGTGACGTCGAGCGCCGCGATCAGCCGCCCCGACTCCGTCTCCGCGAGCAGTGCCTTGGTGTCCACCACCGGCCCGCGCGCGACGTTCACCAGCAGCGCGCCGTCCTTCATCGCCGCCAGGACCGGGGAGTTGACCAGGCCGCGGGTCCGCTCGGTGAGCGGGGTGGTGAGCACCACGACATCCGCGGCCGGCAGCAGCCCGTTCAACTCGTCCATGGCGCGCACCGGGCCGCGCGGCGAGGAGCGCGCGGTGCGGGCGACCCGCTCCACCGTGCACTCGAAGGGGGCCAGCCGGTCCTCGACGGCGGCGCCGATCGAGCCGTATCCGACGATCACCACCCGGCGGTCGGCGAGCGCCGGGTAGAAGCCGGAGTACCACTTCTCGTTGTCCTGGCCGTGCACGAAGCGGGGAATGCCGCGCAGCGAGGCGAGGATAAGGGCCACGGTGAGCTCGGCGGTGCTCGCCTCGTGCACGCCGCGGGCGTTGCAGAGCTGGACGCCGGGCGGGAACTGCCCGAGGTGGGGCGCGATGTGGTCGACACCGGCGCTGAGCGTCTGCACCACGCGGACGTTGCGCATACGGGCGAGCGGACGCGCGCCGGCGCTCGGGCCCTTCATGTACGGGACGACGTAGAAGGCGGCGTCGGCCGGATCGGCCGGGAAGTCCTCGGCGCCGTCCCAGAAGACGTAGTCGAAAGCGTCCGGAAGTCCGTCGATCTCGTCGGGCGGCAGGGACAGCCACACCGTGGGGCGGTCGGTGGATGCGCTCTGGCCTGGGGTGCGGTCGGTTCGGGTGGTGTCGTTCATGGTCAGGAGGCTATGGCACAGTGGGGCGGCGCAAGGAGGTTGTGACGGGTGGAGCGCAGAAGGGTCGGGGCCACGGCGCTCGACGTGGGCGCGATCGGCCTCGGCTGCATGCCGATGAGTTGGGGTTACAGCGCCTCGCGGCAGGACAGCGCGCAGGCGCCTGCCGGCCGCCGGTCCGGCGGGCACTCGCTGCGGGTGGTGCACACCGCACTCGACGCGGGGGTCACTCTGCTGGACACCGCCGACATGTACGGCCCGTTCACCAACGAGCTGCTGCTCGGACGGGTGCTCAAGGAGCGGCGGGCGGACGCGTTCGTCTCCACCAAGTGCGGGCTGCTCGTCGGCGAGCAGCACATCGTGGCCAACGGCCGCCCGTCGTACGTCCGCAGGGCGTGCGACGCGTCGCTGCGCCGGCTGCAGACCGACACGATCGACCTCTACCAACTGCACCGGGTCGACCCCGAGGTGCCGGTGGAGGAGACGTGGGGGGCGATGGCCGAGCTGGTCGCGGCGGGCAAGGTGCGCACGCTGGGCCTGTGCGCGGTGGGCGCGCGCGCCGGGCGGACCAGGGGCGGCCGTACGGGCGGTGGCCGGTTGCACGACGAGACGATCCGTCATCTGGGCCGCGCCCAGCAGGTCTTCCCGGTCGGCTGCGTGCAGGCGGAGCTGTCGGTGTGGGCGCCGGAGGCGCTGGCGGAACTGTTGCCGTGGTGCGTGGCGCGCGGCATCGGCTTCCTGGCCGCGATGCCGCTCGGCAACGGCTTCCTGACCGGCACGCTCACCCCCGGCGAGGGATTCGAACGGGCCGACCTGCGCGCCAGGCACCCTCGTTTCACCGCGGAGATGATGGCCGCGAACCAGCCGATCGTGGCCGGGCTGCGCCGGGTGGCCGCCCGGCACGACGCGACGGCCGCGCAGGTCGCGCTCGCCTGGGTGCTCGCGCAGAGCCCCTCGGTGGTGCCGGTGCCGGGCACCAAGTCGGCCCGCTGGGCGGTGGAGAACGCGGCGGCCGCGGACCTCGTGCTGACCGGGGCGGACCTCGCGGAGATCGCGGCGCTGCCGGCTGCCCAGGGGTCGTGGGACTGACCGCGCGCGAAGGCCCGGCGGAGCCCGCGCTGAAGCGGCCCGACGGACCTGCCCCGCTCGTCCCGCTCCCCGGCTCCTCCGCACCCGCACCCGCACCCGCACCCGCACCCACGCTCCGCTCCCCCGCTGGTCGCGAACACGCCCGCCACCAGGGCGAGATGTGGTGTGCTTGGCTGGTGGGCAGGCCCGGGGAGCCCATGCCCGGCGGAACTGGTGGATCGACGTTTAGCGGGAGCTGACGGTGAAGGCTTGCGGCAGGTCCGTACGGACTCCGGCGCGCGGCGGCGCATGGGCCGCGGCGGTACTGGCGGCGGTACTGGTCGGCGGGTGCTCCTCGGCGGCGTCGCCGAACCTGACGCACCCGGCAACGCCCACCGTGCCCGCCAAGCCGCCCGCGGGCGGCAGCGCCGCGCCCTCCGGGTCCGCGGCCCCGTCCGCCCCGGCGTCCGCACCGCCCGCCAAGGGCACCGTGAAGGTCACGGCCACCGTCGCGACCGGGCTGAGCGCGCCCTGGGGCCTGGCCCAACTCCCCGACGACAGCCTGCTGGTCGCCGCCCGTGACACCGGGCGGATCTCACGGATCGATCCCAAGACCCATGCCGTCACCGTGGTCGGCCTGGTCCCCGGTGTCGCCCACACCAAGGGCGGCGAGAACGGTCTGCTGGGACTGGCGGTCTCGCCGGACTACGGCTCCGACCACCTCGTCTACGCCTACTTCTCCACCGCGTCCGACAACCGCATCGCCAGCTTCCTGTACGACCCGTCGCGGCCCAAGGGCGAGCAGTTGGGCGCGCCCGACACGATCCTGCGCGGCATCCCCACCGGCACCCTGCACAACGGCGGCCGGATCGCCTTCGGACCCGACGGCGACCTCTACGCGGGGACCGGCGAGAGCGGGCAGCTGGCGCTCGCGCAGAACATGTCCTCGCTCGGCGGCAAGATCCTGCGGATGGCGGCGGACGGCGAGGTGCCCACCGACAACCCGACGCCCGGCTCGCTCGTCTACTCCCCCGGCCACCGAAACGTCCAGGGCCTGGCCTGGGACGACCAAGGGCGGCTGTGGGCCTCGGAGTTCGGGCAGGACACCTGGGACGAGCTGAACCTGATCGAGCCGGGCAAGAACTACGGCTGGCCGACGGTCGAGGGAATCGCCCACCACGCGGGCTTCGTCGACCCCGTCGAGCAGTGGCACCCGGCTGACGCCTCGCCCAGCGGGGTCGCCTACGCGGCGGGCTGCATCTGGATGGCCTCCCTCAAGGGCGGGCAGCTGTGGCGCATCCCGCTGGCCGGGGCCAAGGCGTCCGCCGCGCCCCAGGCGTTCCTCGGCGGCAAGTACGGCCGGTTGCGTACGGTCGTCGCGCTCGACGACCACACGCTGCTGCTCACCACGAGCAACACCGACGACCGCGGCACCCCGCACCCCGGCGACGACCGCGTGCTCCAGCTCACCGTCTCCTGAGACCGCGGGCGGGCGGCCCGCCACGAGAGGCCGCGGCGCCCGGCGGCGCGCGGCTATCGCGCCTTCGGGAAGAGCTGGAGGCGGTGGGTGAGCGCGGCGGCCTCCGTGCGGGTGGACACGGACATCTTGGCGAGGATGTTGGAGACGTGGACGCTCGCGGTCTTCGGCGAGATGAACAGTTCCTCGGCGATCTGCCGGTTGGTGCGGCCGTCGGCCACCAGGCGCAGCACATCGCGTTCGCGGGCGGTGAGGCGGAGGGTCTGGGCCGGATCCTCGGGGGCGGTGCGCAGCCGGGCGCGCTGGGCGAGCGCGGCGATACGCGCGGCCAGCGGCGCGGCTCCGATCGTGGTGGCGGTGGCGTCGGCGAGACCGAGCAGGCGACCGGCCTCGTCGCGCGCGCCGGGTCCGCCCTCGGCGAGCAGGGCCTCGGCGCGACCCAATCGGACCCAGGCCAGTTCGAGCGGCCGCTCCTCGGCGGCGAAGGCTTCCTCGGCCGCGGTCCACAACGCGGTGTCCTGGCCGCCGAGTTCGGCGTCGAGCAGCAGCGCGTAGGCCCGGCTGAGCGAGGTGGGCCGGGGCAGTTCCGCCGCGACGGTCCGTACCGTGTCGGGGTCGATCCGGGCGCCGGTCACCATGATCGGCCAGGCGAACCGGGACGAGCCCAGCGGGAAGCCGTACTCGATCGCGCTCGCCAGCTCCGCGCGGGCGTCGGCGGTCCGGCCCTGGGCGAACGCGACCTGCATGCCGAGCAGCCTCAGCGGCAGTTGGTGCTGCGGCTGGCTGTCCCTGCGCAGCCCGTCCGCGGCCGCGGCATGGTGCCTGGCGGCGGCGTCGATGTCGCCGGTGGCGATGGCGAGGGAGCCGAACAGCAGCTCGCCGCCGGCTTTCGCGTAGGCGCTCGGGACCAGCCGGTTGGCCTCGGTGAGGCAGACCACCGCCTCCTCCACGCGGCCGAGTGAGAGCAGCGCCTCGCCCTCGTCGAGGAGCAGCCAGGAGCGGGTCAGCCCGGAGACATGGGAGTCCGCGAGGGTCTGCCCCTCGCGGGCCACCCGCAGCGCTTCGCAGGATCGGCCGGAGCCTTCGAGCACGGAGGCGAGGTTGCCGTGCGCGCGGGCGATGATGCTCGGCCGCGGCAGCTTGACGACCTGCGCCAGCACGTCCTCGATCTCGGCGATGCCGCCGTCGACGTCGCCGCAGTTGGCCTGGAGGACGCCGAGGGTGATCCGCGCCTGGAACTCGGTGTCGCGGGTCCCGACCCGCCGGGCGAACTCGACCGCCTGCTCGGCGGCTGCAATGCCCGCGGC
This sequence comes from Streptomyces sp. NH27, assembly GCF_056859195.1. Classification (NCBI taxonomy): domain Bacteria; kingdom Bacillati; phylum Actinomycetota; class Actinomycetes; order Kitasatosporales; family Streptomycetaceae; genus Streptomyces; species Streptomyces sp. NH27. The sequence continues at coordinate 17,449 of NZ_JACEGK010000046.1, read as the reverse complement.
ACTGGGGTTGTGGATCATGATCCAGCCGGCGGTGTGCGCGAGCACCTCCGCGTGCGCGGCCGACGCCGGCAGCCCGCGGACCAGTTCCTGGGCTTTGCCCAGCGCCTCCCAGCCGTCGCCTCGGCCGAGGTCCTCGATCAGCCGGGAGCGCTGGGACCAGAACCAGGCGGCGCGCAACGGATCCCGTTCGCCGTCCAGCTCGATCAGCCGCAGTGCTCGCTTCGTCATCGTGTAGGCGCGTTCGCGCTCGCCGCCGAGCCGGGCGGCGACGGTGATCTCGGCGAGCAGGTCGAGGAAGTGGATCGGCCGTTCCGGGTCGCCGGTACGGGCCGCCGCGGTGTACTCGGCGCGGTTCAGCGGGGCGTGCGCCTCCACGAAGTCGGCCGGCCGCAGCGCGTCACGGACCTCGACGGGGGCGGTGTCCCACAGTTCGAGCGCGCGTTCCAGCAGGCGGTACTGCTCGGCGTAGGCGTGCCGGTCGCGGGCCTCGACGGCGGCGCGCAGCACGGCGGGCAGCGCCTTCGCCGGGTCGTGCGCGGCGTACCAGAAGCTGGCCAGCCGGGCGGCGCGCTCGTCGGAGCGGACCAGGGACGGGTCGGCCTCGATCGCCTCCGCATAGCGGCGGTTGATCCGGCTGCGCTCGCCGGGCAGCAGGTCGTCGCCGACCGCCTCGCGGACCAGGGAGTGGCGGAAGCGGTAGCCGTCGCCGTCGTCGGAGGGCAGCAGGATGTTGGCGCCGACGGCGGTGCGCAGCGCGTCGAGCAGGTCGTCCTCGCCGAGGCCGGTGATGGCGTCCAGCAGGCGGTACTCGACGGCGTTGCCGCCTTCCGCGACGAACTTCGCGACCCGCTGGGCCGATTCGGTCAGCTGCTCGACCCGGACCAGCAGCAGGTCGCGCAGGGAGTCGCTGATGCCGGAGAGGCAGTCGCCGCGGATGCTGCAGGCCAACTCCTCGACGAAGAAGGGGTTGCCGTCGGAACGGGCGAACACGTCGTCGACCACGGCGTCGCCGGGGCTCTCGGCGAGGATCGCGGTGAGCTGGCGCCCCACCTCGTCGCGGCTGAAGCGGCTCAACTCGATGCGCTCGACGGTACGCAGCCGGTCGGTCTCGGCGAGGAAGGACCGCAGCGGATGGCGGCGGTGGATGTCGTCGCTGCGGTAGGTGGCGGCGATCAGCAAACGGGCGCGCTGCACCGAGCGGAACAGGTAGGCGAGCAGTTCGCGGGTGGAGCGGTCGGCCCAGTGCAGGTCCTCGACGACCACGACGAGGGTGCGATCGGTGCCGAGCCGCTCCAGCAGGCGGGCGGTGAGTTCGAAGAGCCGGACCCGGCCCTCCTCGTCGTGCTGGTCGCGGCGGCCGGCGTCACTGCCGCCCAGTTCGGGCAGCAGCCGGGCGAGTTCGGCCTCCTGCCCGGCCACGGCGCTGGTCAGCTCGGTGCCGAGGGCACGGTAGAGGTGCCGCAGCGCGGTCGAGACGGGCGCGAAGGGCAGGCCCTCCGCGCCGATCTCCACGCAGCCACCGATGACGGTGACGGCCCCCGCGGCACGCGCCGCCGCCATGAACTCCTCGGTGAGCCGGGTCTTGCCGACGCCCGCCTCGCCGCCGATGAGCACCGCCTGCGGCTCGCAACCGTCGGCGGCGGACAGCGCGGCGGCGAGCCGGGACAGCTCGGTGTCGCGGCCGATGAACTCGGGGCTGAGGGACTGCGTCTGCACATTGCCGAGCATCGCATGCCCAGTGCCTGCCGCGACACCGATTACGGCCTGGGGTGCGATGGGGAGGCGATCAACGAGCGGCGGCATGTGACTTCGCATCCAAGGCGGAGGAGGAAGCCGACGCGGTGGAGGTGCTCCCGGTACTCCCCCTGGCTTCGCCGAAGGCACCCCCAGCCGCGCCGGAGACTGTGGCGGAATCGACCGACGACAACGCGGGAGCGAAGTCGCGGGGCGCCGCGGGCCCGCTCCCTACCGCACCCCGGGTCGTCGGCTGGGCGGTCATGCCGCGCCACGCGGGCGCGGGGCCCGGTGGACGCGGCCGAGGAGGCCCGCGCCGGAGCGACCGGTGGAACCGACGCGGGAGGTGCCGGCGCGATCGGAGGAAGGCGCCCCCTCGGCGTCTGCCCGCGCCACGGTGTGTGCCTGGGCGCGCCGGGCCTGGGTGCGCCGGGCCTGGGTGCGGGCCCGGCGCTGCGCGGCGCGGCCGGCCTTCGCCTCCTGGACGAGGCGCCACGCCTCGGCGCGACGGCGGAGTTCGGAACTGCGGGCCTGGTGGAGTTCGTAAGCAAACATCGGGCTGCTCCTTGGAAGTGCTGCTCTCTTTGTGCCTCCTAGCTTCGTCTCCAAGGTGGGTCGGCCACATCGGGCACCTTCCCGAAGTTCCAGCGCCTGCCGGGGGCTTTCCTTGCCTAGGCGGCCGCACGATGTGCCTAGGCGGTGCTCAGCGGGGCCTTAGCGGATGCCTTGTCCGGGCGCGCGGGGCCTTAGACGCCTTAGCGCGCCTTAGAACGGCCGCGAATGCCTTACGACCTGGTGCACGATAGGCGGCGGGCTCGCGACATCCTGATCCAGGGCTGGGCCCCGGGGATGCCGGACGGACGGGGTGCCGCGGCCCGGGTACGGCGGCTACGGCTACGGGTACGGGTGCGCCGCGGCTATACGGTGACGCGCCGCGCGGGCGGTTCGACGGCGGCCAGGGCGCCCGCAGGCAGGGCACCCGCAGGCACGGCGTCCGCGGGTGACGGGACGGGTGCGGCGGCGGGCGGCCGCGCGGTCGGCACCGTCTCGATGTTGAGCTGTGGCAGCCGCCGGTCCAACCAGCCCGGCAGCCACCAGTTGGCCGGACCGAGCAGGTGCATCAGCGCCGGGACCAGCAGCGTGCGCAGCACGAAGGCGTCGAGGGCGACGGCCGCGGCCAGGCCGATGCCGAACATCGCGATCACCCGGTCCCCGCTGAGCACGAACGCCAGGAATACCGCGACCATGATGACCGCCGCGGAGTTGATCACCCGGCTGGTCTCGGCGAGCCCCACGCGTACCGCCCGGCGGTTGTCGCGGGTCTCCCGCCACTCCTCGTACATCCGGCTGACCAGGAAGACCTGGTAGTCCATCGAGAGCCCGAACAGCACCGGGACGAGGATCACCGGCAGGAACGGCTCGATCGGCCCGGCCCGGCCCAGGCCCAGCCATTCGGTGCCCCAGCCCCATTGGAAGATCGCGGTGACCACGCCGAAGGAGGAGGCGACGGCGGCGACGTTCATCACCGCGGCCTTGACCGGGACGCCGATCGAGCGGAAGGCGAGCAGCAGCAGGACGGAGCCCAGCCCCACCACGCAGCCGACGAACAGCGGCAGTTTCCCGATCACCACCGCGCCGAAGTCGTCGTAGCTGGCCGTGGAGCCGCCGACGTAGACCTTCAGGTCGGTGCCCTTCTCCGCGGCCGGCAGGACGTCGTGGCGCAGTGTGTCGACCAGGTGGGAGGTGGCAGTGGACTGCGGAGAGCTGTCGGGCACCACGGTGATGACGCCGGTGCTGCCGGAGCCGTCGAGTTCGGGGCCGCTGACGGAGGCGACGCCGGCGGTGTGCCGGAGGGTCTGCGGCAGGTGGTCGAGGGCGACCAGCGCGCCCGCGCTGTCGGTGGTGGCCACCAGCGTGAGCGGGCCGTTGGTGCCGGGGCCGAAGCCGTCGGCGAGCAGGTCGTACGCCTTGCGGGTGGTCGCCGTGGAGGGGTCGTTGCCCTGGTCGGACGTGCCCAGGTGCAGCCAGAAGGTGGGCAGCGCGAGCACCACCATGATGGCGGCGGCGAACGCGCCGAGCAGCCGGGGGTGGCGGGAGACGAACCCGGACCAGCGGGCGGCGACGCCGGTGGGCGGTTCCGCGGGGGTGTCCGCGCCGCGGCAGCCGGTGTGCTCCTCGGCGCGGCGGTGCTGCGCGGCCTGGCAGCCGCCGCCGTGCGCCAGCGCCCGCCGCTCCCGGCCGCTGAGCGCCCGGTGGCCGATGATGCCGAGCAGCGCGGGCAGCAGCGTCACCGACGCGGCCACCGTGAGCAGCACCGTGAGCGACGCGGCGACCGCGACGCCGTTGAGGAAGTTCAGCCGCAGCAGCAGCATGCCGAGCACCGCCACGCACACCGTGCCGCCGGCAAAGACCACGGCCTTGCCGGTGGTGGCCACGGCCTCCTCGGCGGCCCGGGCGACGGACAGGCCGCGTTTGAGGCCCTTGCGGTGCCGGGTGACGATGAACAGCGCGTAGTCGATGCCGACGCCGAGCCCGATCAGCATGCCGAGCATGGGGGCGAAGTCCGCGACGGTCATGGCGTGGCCGAGCAGCACGGTGCCCATGTAGGCGGTGCCGCAGCCGACCAGCGCGGTGGCGATCGGCAGCAGCATCGCCGCGAACGACCCGAAGGCGACCAGCAGCACCACCGCGGCCACCGCGACCCCCACCGCCTCGCTGAGGTGGGCGCTGGCCGCCTCGGTGTTGCCGACCGCCTCGCCGCCGAGTTCGACCTCCAGGCCGGGGCCCTGGCCGGCCTTGGCGGTGTCCACCAGCGCCTGGGCCTGGCTGCGGCTGACGCCGTCGGCGTCCGTGCCGTAGCCGACGGTGGCGTAGGCGGTGTGCCCGTCGGAGCTGATCTGGCCGGCGCCCGAGGAACCGTAGGGGCTGGTCACGGAGGTGACGCCGGGCAGGGTGCGGGTCTGGTCGAGGACCTTCGTCATGGTCTGCTCGACGGCGCCGGCCCGTACGGTGCCGTGGTCGGTGTGCCACACGATCGTGTCGGAGTCGCCGGCCTGTCCGGGGAACGCCGTACGCAGCAGGTCCGCGGCGTGGCTGGACTCGGTGTTCGGCGCTTCGTACTTCTGGGAGTACGCGGAGCCGGCGACCGTGGCGGCGGCGGTGAGTCCGACGAGTGCGGTGAGCCACAGCAGTACGACGGTGAGTCGGCGGCTGAAGCACCACCGGGCAAGTACGGCCATGGGCTGCTGTCCCCTTGCGGGTGCGGTTGCGTGGTCGGTACGCCCGTGCAGTTCCGTGGCGATACGTCCCGCCCACTGTGCCAGGAGAAAGAGATCCTTTGCGGCTTTCGTGCTCCTCCTCACAACTGTCCGAAAAGGATAAAGGCGTCCTCCCGGACGCCCGCCGCGGACCCGCGGAAAGCGGGCGGACAACCCGTACGAACCCGCTGTGAACGCACGAGGAGGCGGTACCCCCGGGCCGGGGATACCGCCTCCTCCACACGTCGTCCGGGTCAGCCCTGGAGCTTCTCCAGCACCAGTTCGCGCACCCGCTTGGCGTCCGCCTGGCCGCGGGTCAGCTTCATGACCGCGCCGATGAGCGCACCGGCCGCCGCGAGGTTGCCGCCGCGGATCTTCTCGGCGACCGCCGCGTTGGCCGCGATGGCCTGGTCGACGGCCGCGCCGAGCGCGCCGTCGTCGGAAACGACCTTCAACCCGCGCGTGTCGACCACCTGGTCCGGGTCACCCTCGCCGGCCAGCACGCCCTCGATGACCTGCCGGGCCAGCTTGTCGTTGAGGTCGCCGGCCGCCACCAGCGCGGCGACCCTGGCCACCTGCGCCGGGGTGATCGCCAACTCGGCCAGCTCCACGCCGGTCTCGTTGGCGTGCCGGGCCAGTTCGCCCATCCACCACTTGCGGGCCGAGGCCGCGTCCGCGCCCTCGTCGATGGTGGCCGTGATCAGGTCGATCGCACCGGCGTTGAGCGCGGACTGCATCTCGAAGTCGGAGATGCCCCACTCCTGCTTGAGCCGCCCCCGGCGGGCCAGCGGCAGTTCGGGCAGCCCGGCCCGCAGTTCCTCGACCCACTCCCGGGCCGGGGCGATCGGCACCAGGTCCGGCTCGGGGAAGTAGCGGTAGTCCTCCGCCTCTTCCTTGATCCGGCCGGAGGCGGTGGAGCCGTCCTCCTCGTGGAAGTGCCGGGTCTCCTGCACGATGGTGCCGCCCGAGGAGAGTACCGCGGCGTGCCGCTGGATCTCGAAGCGGGCCGCCCGTTCCACGCTGCGCAGCGAGTTGACGTTCTTCGTCTCGCTGCGGGTGCCGAACTTCTCCCGGCCGTGCGGACGCAGGCTCAGGTTGACGTCACAGCGCATCTGGCCCATTTCCATCCGGGCCTCGGACACGCCCAACGCCTTGATCAGCTCGCGCAGTTCGGCGACGTAGGCGCGGGCCACCTCGGGCGCGCGGGCACCGGTGCCCTCGATCGGCTTGGTGACGATCTCGATCAGCGGGATGCCGGCCCGGTTGTAGTCCAGCAGGGAGTGCGAGGCACCGTGGATCCGGCCGGTCGCGCCGCCGATGTGGGTGGACTTCCCGGTGTCCTCCTCCATGTGGGCGCGCTCGATGAGCACCCGGAAGATCTCGCCGTCCTCCAACTGGACGTCCAGGTAGCCGTTGAAGGCGATCGGCTCGTCGTACTGCGAGGTCTGGAAGTTCTTCGGCATGTCCGGGTAGAAGTAGTTCTTCCGGGCGAACCGGCACCATTCGGCGATCTCGCAGTTGAGCGCCAGGCCGATCTTGACGGCGGACTCGATGCCGATCTCGTTGACCACCGGCAGCGCGCCCGGCAGGCCCAGGCAGGTCGGGCAGACCTGCGAGTTGGGCTCGGCACCGAGTTCGGTGGAGCAGCCGCAGAACATCTTCGTCCGCGTGCCCAGCTCGACGTGGACCTCCAGGCCCATCACCGGGTCGTACGACGCGAGCGCGTCCTCGTAGGACAGCAGGTCCGTGACGGTCACTGTTCCCTGTACCTCTTCTCCGTCGGTCCGTCAGTCCGCGAGGACGTCGTCATCGCTCAGCCGGCGCAGCTCGCGTACGAGCAGCACGATGCCGGTGGTCACCGCGGCGGCGCGCAGCACGGCGTCGAGCAGCTGGAGGTTGTCCTCCTCGCTGCGGGCGGAACGCACCTTCTTCACCGCGGTGAAGGCGCTGAACAGCGAGGTGCCGATGGACAGGTAGGTGCCCCTCTTGCTCTTGCTGCCCTTGGCCGACAGGTCCGCCGAGCCGGTGTGCTTTCCGCTGATGCTCTTCGCCGCGGACTTCGTCTGGCTGCTCATAGCTGCGGTGCCTCCTCAAGTAGCGGGTGGCCCCACTTCGACACGAAGGCGGCCTCTACGGCGGCGCCGACCCGGTAGAGCCGGTCGTCCTTGAGTGCGGGCGCGATGATCTGCAGGCCCACCGGGAGACCATCCTCCGGGGCGAGGCCGCACGGCAGCGACATCGCCGCGTTCCCGGCCAGGTTGACCGGGATGGTGCACAGGTCGGCGAGGTACATCGCCAGCGGGTCGTCCGCACGCTCGCCGATCGGGAACGCCGTGGTGGGCGTGGTGGGCGAGACGATGACGTCCACCTGCTCGAAGGCGCGCTCGAAGTCGCGGGTGATCAGGGTGCGGACCTTCTGCGCGGAGCCGTAGTAGGCGTCGTAGTAGCCGGAGCTGAGCGCGTAGGTGCCGAGGATGACGCGGCGCTTGACCTCGGGGCCGAAGCCGGCCTCGCGGGTCAGCGCGGTGACCTCCTCCGCGGACCTGGTGCCGTCGTCGCCGACCCGCAGTCCGTAGCGCATCGCGTCGAAGCGGGCCAGGTTGCTGGAGCACTCCGACGGCGCGATCAGGTAGTACGCCGCCAGCGCGTACGTGAACGACGGGCAGGACAGCTCGACGATCTCGGCGCCGAGCTCGCGCAGCAGTTCCACCGACTCGTCGAACCGCTGGACCACGCCGGCCTGGTAGCCCTCGCCGCCGAACTCCTGGATGACGCCGATCCGCAGGCCCTTGACGTCGCCGTTGCGGGCGGCCTCGACCACCGGCGGGACCGGGACGTCGACCGAGGTGGAGTCCATCGGGTCGTGGCCGGCGATCACCTCGTGCAGCAGCGCCGCGTCCAGCACGGTGCGCGCGCACGGGCCGCCCTGGTCGAGCGAGGAGGAGAAGGCGACCATGCCGTAACGGGAGACCCCGCCGTAGGTCGGCTTCACCCCGACGGTGGCGGTGACCGCGGCGGGCTGCCGGATCGAGCCGCCGGTGTCGGTGCCGATCGCCAGCGGCGCCTGGTACGAGGCGAGCGCCGCGGCCGAGCCGCCGCCCGAGCCGCCCGGGATACGGGTGAGGTCCCACGGGTTGCCGGTCGGGCCGTACGCGCTGTTCTCGGTGGAGGAGCCCATCGCGAACTCGTCCATGTTGGTCTTGCCGAGGATCACCACGTCGGCGGCCTTCAGCTTCTTGGTGACCGTCGCGTCGTACGGCGGCAGCCAGCCCTCGAGGATCTTCGAGCCGACGGTGGTCGGCACGCCCTCGGTGGTGAAGATGTCCTTCAGCGCGATCGGTACCCCGGCGAGCGGACCCAGCTCCTGCCCGGCGGCGCGCTTGGCGTCCACCGCGCGGGCCTGGGCGAGCGCGCCCTCCCGGTCCACGTGCAGATACGCGTGCACCTTCTCGTCCACGGCCTCGATCCGGGCCAGGTGCGCCTCGGTCACCTCGACCGCGGTCAGCTCGCCGGACGCGATCTTCTGCGCCGTCTCGGCGGCGGTAAGCCTGATGATGTCCGTCACGGCGTCAGTCCTCCCCGAGGATCTGCGGGACCTTGAAGCGCTGCTGCTCCTGCGCGGGCGCACCCGACAGCGCCTGCTGCGGGGTCAGCGACGGCCGGACGGTGTCCGAACGCATCACGTTGGTCAGGGGCAGTGGGTGAGAGGTCGGCGGGACGTCCTCGCCGGCCACCTCGGATACGCGGGCTACGGCGCCGATGATGTCGTCGAGCTGTCCGGCGAAGTGGTCCAACTCTTCGCGTGACAGCTCCATCCGTGCCAGCCGGCCGAGGTGGGCGACCTCCTCGGGCGTGATGCCAGGCATGCAGCGGTCCTCTGCGGGGTGAGATGTCAATGGGTGCGCCCAATCCTACGGTGCCGCGCGGGAGTGCCCGCACCCCGTTTCCCCCGGGGGGCGCCCTCGGTCCGCTTCGGCGGGCGATGCCCGCTACGCGCGCTTGGCGGGGAGGGCCGCGGCGGGCCGCTGCCAGCCGCGGTCACCACGTGCCTGCAACCAGTGCGTCGCCTCCTGCTCGGGCATGGCGGCGGCGACCAGCCACCCTTGCACCGCATCGCACCGCAGGTCCCGCAGCCGCTCCCACGTCTCGTCGTCCTCGACGCCCTCGGCGACGACCATGAGTCCGAGGGAGTGTGCGAGGTCGATGGTGCAGCGCACGATCTCCGCGTCCTCGGCGTCCGCGATGAGCCGGGCCACGAACGAGCGGTCGATCTTCAACTCGCTGACCGGCAGCCGCCGCAGGTGCACCAGCGAGGAGTAGCCCGTGCCGAAGTCGTCCAGGGACATCTTCACGCCGTGCCCGGTGAGCCCGTTGAGCGTGTCGGCGGCGCGCTGCGGGTCCTCCAGCAGGACGTGCTCGGTGATCTCCAACTGGAGGGAGCCGGGCGGCACATGGTGGCGGGCCAGCCGCGCGGCCACCGCCCCGGCGAACCCCGGACTGTGGACGTCGCGGGGCGAGACGTTGACGGCGACCGGGACGTCGAGCCCCATCGCGCGCCACCGGGCGATCTGGGCGAGCGCGGTGTCCAGGACGTACTCGGTGAGCCGCGGCATCAACCCGGAGGTCTCCGCCATCGCGATGAACTCCTCCGGGTTGACCCGGCCCCGCTCGGGGTGCTCCCAGCGGACGAGCGCTTCGAGCCCGGCCACCTGGCCGTCGAACCGCACCTTGGGCTGGTAGTGGAGTTCGACGTCGCCCGCGTCCAGCGCCCGCCGCAGGTCGCCCAGCAGTCCCAGCCGGTCGGGGGTGTTGGCGTCGCGGGTGGCCTCGTAGACCTCCGCGCCGCTGCGGTCCCGCTTGGCCTGGTACATCGCCACGTCGGCGCGGCGCAGCAGCCCTTCCGCGTCGGGCGCGTGGTCGGGGAAGACGCTGACGCCGGCGCTGGCCTCCAGCACCAGCGTCAGGCCGTCGAGGCTGAGGGGTGAGCCGAGCGCGGCGACCAGGGTGCGGGCGATCCGCTGCGCGCGGGTGGCGGAGTCGCAGGCGGGCAGCAGCACCGCGAACTCGTCACCGCCGAGCCGGGCCGCCTCGGCACCGCGCGGCAGGGCCAGCCGCAGCCGGTCGGCGACCTGGAGCAGCAGCCGGTCGCCGGCCAGGTGCCCGAGGGTGTCGTTGACCGACCGGAACTTGTCGAGGTCGATGAGGATCAGCCCGACCCGGCCCCAGCCCGCGGGCGCGGGCCCGCCGGGCTCGGCGGGCACGGCGCGGCCGACGGTCCGCGCGGCGTCGATCGCGGACCAGGTCCGCTCCAGCAGCCACTGGCGGTTGGGCAGGCCGGTCAGCGGGTCGCGCAACTGCTCCTCGGCGCGGGCGTGCGCGATCCACAGCGTGGAGTCGAGCGCGATCAGCGGCACGGCGAACAGCGGCAGCATCGCCGGCTCGTCACAGGCCACGACGAGGATCAGCGGGGAGATGCCGAGCAGAGCCGCGCCGACCAGCCCCTGCCGGACCAGTGCGGTACGCGCCACCGTGGGCAGACCGCCGCGCGGCGCGAACGCGGCCCACAGCAGGACCCGGGTCGCCGCCAGATAGGCCAGTGCGGTGGCGACGACGCAGGGCAGCGCCGACCAGCCCCAACCGGTCGTCGTCCAGGGATGCGCCACGGACGGGTGGATGCCGAACAGGTCGAGGGAGAGCGCGCCGGCGCCGATGCCGAGGATGTCGATCGCGCCGTGCAGCCCGACCTGCCGCCAGCTGTGCCGGCGGGCGGCGCCGACCAGCACCACTACGGCGAGGCTGACCAGCACGGCGGGCACCCATCCGAACAGCAGCAGCGCCGCAAGCACGAGGGCGGCACCGGAACCGGTGCCGCCCCACCAGCGGTCGCGCCCCATCGCGACGAGATGGCCGACGATGATCCCGGTGAGGACGGCAAGCGCCCAGCCGATCCGGCCGCCGGGGAACAGCGCGTCGCCGTTGTCCAGCAGCCGGCCGACACCGGCGGCGAGCGCGGCGGCCGCGGCGACCAGTACGGCCCACCGCACGACGGGCGCCGGGCTCGCGGGGAGGACCGGCGCGGCCACGCTGCTTCGGGGCAGCCGTGCCGCTCCGGCACTCTCCGTGGGTTCCATACCCGTGTCCCTCTCACAGCCCGTGAAGCAAGCAGGTGCGCGGGTGCCGGGTGGCCGCGGCGTGGCCGATGGGCCGCCGCGATCCTGCTGCCCCGACGGGAGCGCTCCTCAACAGTAGGCCGCGGCGCGCCGTCGCGGGCACCGATCGGCCGTCAATGCTTCCGTGCGCCCCGGTACGTGCGCGCCCGAACTCACCAGTCTGATATAGGCCGATCGGGTGACATGTGGCGGTAGGTCAGTCTGATCTACCGTCGGATTCCGTGCCGACGGCGGAATCGGAATCGGAATCGGAAACCGCGCCGGCGGCCTGGTCGGGCTCGGCGGCCGGCGCCGGTTCGGACACCTGCTCCGACTGCGAAGCAGATGCCGGCTCCGGCTCCGAGGCGGACGTCGGCTCCGGCTCCGGCGGGTTCACCGCCACCGCGCGGGCCGCGTCGGCACCCTGTTCGAGGAGTACGCCGAAGCCGTTCTCGTCGAGGATCGGGACCTTCAGCTGGACCGCCTTGTCGTACTTCGACCCGGGGTTGTCGCCGACCACCACGAAGTGCGTCTTCTTGGACACCGCGCTGGTGACCTTCGCGCCGCGGCCGCCCAGTTGCTCCTTCGCGCCGTCGCGGGTGTGCCCGGTGAGCGTGCCGGTCACCACCACGGTCAGCCCCTCCAGCGGTCTGGGGCCCTCGTCGGAGCCCTCCTCGGTGAACTTCACACCGGCCGCGCGCCACTTCTCGATGATCTCCAGGTGCCAGTCCACCGCGAACCACTGCTTGAGCGAGGCGGCGATGGTCGGCCCCACCCCGTCGACAGCGGCCAGTTCGGCCTCCTCGGCGTCCTTGATCCGGTCCAGGTCACGGAACTCGCGGGCGAGCGCCTCGGCGGCCACCGGACCGACGTGCCGGATGGACAGGCCGGTGATCACCCGGGCCAGCGGGCGCTCCTTGGCGGCCGCGATGTTCTCCAGCATGGCCAGCGCGTTCTTCTTCGGCTCGCCCTTCTGGTTGGCGAAGAAGGTGACGATCTTCTCCTCGCCGGTCTCCGGGTCGCGCTTGGGCAGCCCGCTGTCCTGGTCCAGGACGTACGAACGGATCGGCAGCAGGCGCTCGATGTCGAGGTCGAAGAGGTCGCCCTCGTCGGCCATCGGCGGCTGGTCGGGGGCGAGCGGCTGGGTGAGCGCGGTGGCCGCGACGTATCCGAGCGCTTCGATGTCCAGGCAGCGGCGGCCGGCGAGGTAGAAGATCCGCTCGCGCAACTGGGCCGGGCAGCGCCGGGCGTTGGGGCAGCGCAGGTCGATGTCGCCTTCCTTCATGGGCTGGAGGGCGGTGCCGCACTCGGGGCACTCGGCGGGCATGGCGAACTCCCGCTCGCTGCCGTCCCGCAGGTCCGCCACCGGGCCCATGATCTCCGGGATGACGTCACCGGCCTTGCGCAGCACCACGGTGTCGCCGATCAGGACGCCCTTCTTCTTCACCACCTCCTGGTTGTGCAAGGTGGCGAACTCGACCTCGGAGCCGGCCACCGTGACCGGTTCCACCACTGCGTACGGCGTCACCCGGCCGGTGCGGCCGACGCCGACCCGGATGTCCACGAGCTTGGTGTTGACCTCCTCCGGGGCGTACTTCCAGGCGATGGCCCAGCGCGGAGCGCGCGAGGTGGAGCCGAGCCGGCCCTGGAGCGGGATCTCGTCCACCTTGACGACGACGCCGTCGATCTCGTGCTCGACGTCGTGCCGGTGCTCGCCGTAGTACGCGATGAACTCGCGGACGGCGGCCAGCGAGTCGACCACCTTGTTGTAGCGGGCGGTGGGCAGGCCCCACTCGTGGAGGAGTGCGTAGCCGTGCGACTGGCAGTCGATGTCGAAGCCCTCGCGGGCGCCGATGCCGTGCACCACCATGCGCAGCGGGCGGGAGGCGGTGATCCTGGGGTCCTTCTGGCGCAGCGAGCCGGCCGCGGCGTTGCGCGGGTTGGCGAACGGCTTGTCGCCGCCTTCGACCAGCCGGGCGTTCAGCTCCGCGAACTTCTCGCCCGGGAAGTAGACCTCGCCGCGGATCTCGACCAGGTCGGGCACCCGGTCGCCGGCCAGCCGGTCGGGGATGTCGGAGATGGTGCGGACGTTGGGCGTGATGTCCTCGCCGGTGCGGCCGTCGCCGCGGGTGGCGGCGCGGGTGAGCCGGCCGTGTTCGTACGTGAGGTTGACCGCGAGGCCGTCGACCTTCAGCTCGCACAGGAAGTGGTACGGGCTGCGGGCGTTGTCGGGCGGGCCGAGCTCGGCCGCGACCCGGTCGGCCCAGGTGGCCAACTCCTCGTCGCTGAAGGCGTTGTCCAGCGAGAGCAAGCGCTCGCGGTGCTGGACCGAGGTGAACTCGGTCTCATAGGCGCCCGCGACCTTCTGGGTGGGCGAGTCCGGGGTGCGCAGTGCCGGGTGCTGCTCCTCGATCGCCTCCAGCCGGCGCAGCGACTGGTCGAACTCGGTGTCGCTGACGACCGGTGCGTCGTTCACGTAGTAACGGAAGCGGTGCTCCTCGACCTGCTCGGCCAGGCGCGCGTGCTCCTCACGGGCCTCGGCGGGGATGTCCGCCCGGCCGGCCTCCTGCTCGGCTGCCACGTCCGTGTCCCTCCTACCAGTCGGGCCGCAATCGGCCGCACTTCGGCGTCACTCTGGGTTGTCGACGAGCGAGCGGGCCGCCCTCGCGCAGTGCACGAGCGCGGCACGGGCATAGGCCGGTGAGGCCCCCGCCAGACCGCAGGACGGGGTGACGGCGACGGAGGACCCCAACGCCCCCGGTGCCAGTCCCAACCTGCGCCACAGCGCCCGGACACCACTGACGCTACCCGCTGGGTCTGACAACGGGGCATCCGTGCCGGGTACGACACCGGCGAAGAGCGCGGTGCCGGCCTCCACGGCCTCCCCGAACGCGTCCCAGTCACGCTCGGTGAGCAGGTCGAAGTCGAAGGAGATGCCGGCGACCCCGGCCCGGCGCAGCAGCGCGAACGGTACGTCGGGGGCGCAGGAGTGGACGGTGACGGCGGCGCCCGCCGCTCCCGCCGCGCCGACCAGGTCGCGCAGCGCGCCCTCGACGACCGCGCGGTCCACCGCCCGGTGGGTGCGGTAGCCGCTGGCGGTCCTGACCTCGCCGCGCAGCACCGCGGTGATACCCGGCTCGTCCAGTTGCAGCAGGATGCCGGCGCCCGGCACCCGGCGGCGGATGTCCGCGAGGTGCGCGGTCAGGCCCTCCGCGAGGGACTCGGTCAGGTCGCGGACCGCGCCCGGGTCGCGCAGCGCCGCCTCGCCGTTGTGCAGTTCCACCGCCGCGGCCAGCGTCCACGGGCCGACCGCCTGGATCTTCAACGGGCCCTGGTGGCCTTGCGTGAACTCCTCCAGCGCGTCCAGGTCCTCGCCCAGCCATGACCTGGCCCGCTTCGTGTCGCGGCCCGGACGGTCGCCGAACCGCCAACCGCTGGGCTCCACCCGTGCGTAGAGGTCCACCAGCAGGCCGAGGGTGCGGCCGATCATGTCCGCCCCCGGGCCGCGCGCCGGCAGCTCGGGCAGATACGGCAGCGTGCCGACGGCTTCCGTGGCCACCCGGGCGGATTCTCTGGCGTCTCCCCCCGGCATCGAACCCACGCCGGTCGCGGCGCCCTCGGGCAGGGTGAATCGTTCACTGGTCTCGGTGGTTGCCTCGGTGCTCACGCTGGCAGCGTAGAGGCTCCGCCGATCCGCCCGGGTTGCCGCCTACCGCGCGGGGCGGAGCGTCACGTCGGGGATCGTGGCATCGCGGGGGAGGTCGAGGACCGAAAGAACCGTCGTGGCAATGGACTCGGGGTCGATCCAGCGCGAGGGGTCGTAGGGCTTGCCCTCCTGCTGGTGGACTTTCCGCTGCATGGGTGTGGCGGTCCGCCCGGGGTACACGGTGGTGACCCGCACGTCGTGGTCCCGCTCCTCGGCGCGGAGCGAGTCCGCGAGGGCCTTCAGCCCGTGCTTGCTCGCGGCGTACGCGCTCCAGTCGGCGTGCGCCTGGAGCCCCGCGCCGGAGTTGACGAAGACCACGGTGCCCCGGGAGAGCCTGAGTTGGGGCAGCAGTAGCCGGGTGAGTTCGGCGGGCCCGACGAGGTTCACCGCGAGGGTGTGCTCCCACACCTTCGGGGTGAGGTCGCCGACCGGTCCCAGATCGACGGTGCCGGCGATGTGCAGGAGGGAGTCCAGCCGGTCCGGGAGCGACTGCTGCTCCAGCGCCCAGGACAGCCTGGCCGGGACCGCGAGGTCACCGACGAGGGTGTGCGCCCCGGGGAATTCGTCGGCGAGTTGCCGGGCCCGGCCGGCGTCCCGGACCAGCAGCCACAGCTCGTCGCCGCGGGCCAGCAGCCTGCGGGCCACCGCCGCCCCGATCCCGGACCCGGCACCGGTGACAAGGTGGACGCTCACGCATGCTCCTGGAGGTAGGCCAGCGCGTCGGCGCCGTCGTCGGAGAAGTGCACCAGCTCGGAGAGCGGCAGGGGCAGGAAGCCCTCTTCCTCCATCGTGCGGAACTGCGCGGCCAACCCGTCGTAGAAACCCGCGCTGTTGAGCAGGACCACCGGTTTGGCGTGCAGTCCGTGCTTCTTCAGCTCCAGGATCTCCGTCGCCTCGTCGAGCGTGCCGGTGCCACCGACCATCACCACGATCGCGTCGGAGCGGCGCAGCAGTTCGGCCTTGCGGGTGGCGAGGTCGGGTGCGATCACCATCTCGTCGGCGTCGGTACGGGCCTTGGCGCGCAGGAACTCCACGGACACGCCGACCAGTCGCCCGCCGGCCTGCTGTACGCCGTCGGCGACGACCTTCATCAGCCCGGACTGCGAGCCGCCCCACACCAGCGTGTGGCCGGCCTTGCCGAGCAGATCCGCGAACTCCCGGGCGGGCGCGGTGTAGCGGTCGGGCAGGTCGGCGGCGGAGAGGAACACGCAGATGTTGAGCGGGCGGGTCGGCCGCCGCCCCGCGGCACCGGTAGCGCCGTCCGTCGCGGCAGCGGTCACGGCACCAGTCGCGGCACCGACCGTCGTATCAACCGTCGTATCGGCCGCGGAGATGCCCGCGGAACCGGCCGCGGGGTCGTTCACGGAGCTGGTCACAGAGTCCACCACGGGATCGGTCGTCGGGTCGGTCATGTCGTCGGGTCGGTCATGCGGTGTGTCCGGCGGCGGCCGGGGCGGGGCGGGTCCGGCCGCGCTCGCGGTCGGTGGTGGCGATCGTCGCCGAGCCGACGACGCGGGTGCCGTCGTAGAGCACGACCGCCTGGCCCGGGGCGATGCCGCGCATCGGCCGGGCGAAGGCGACGTGCAGGGTGCCGTCGAGGAGTTCGGCGGTGGCGGGCGTCTCCTCGCCGTGGGCGCGCAGCTGCGCGGTGTACGCGGCCGGGCCGGTCGGCGGGGTGCCGCACCAGCGCGGGCGGATCGCGGTGAGCGCGGTCACGTCGAGGGCCTCGGCGGGGCCGACGGTGACGGTGTTGTCCACCGGCGAGATGTCCAGCACGTAGCGCGGCTTGCCGTCGTCGGCGGGGACACCGAGCCGCAGGCCCTTGCGCTGGCCGACGGTGAAGCCGTACGCGCCGGTGTGGGAGCCGACCACCGATCCGCTCTCGTCGACGATCTCGCCCTCGCGGGTGCCCAGCCGCTCGGCGAGGAAGCCCTGGGTGTCGCCGTCGGCGATGAAGCAGATGTCGTGGCTGTCGGGCTTGCGGGCCACCGCGAGGCCGCGGCGCTCGGCCTCGGCGCGGATCTCGTCCTTGGTGGCCGCGGTGTCGCCGAGCGGGAACATCGCGTGCGCGAGCTGCCGCTGGTCGAGGACGCCCAGGACGTAGCTCTGGTCCTTGGCGACGTCGCCGGAGCGGTGCAGTTCGCGGCTGCCGTCGGGGGCGGTGCGCACGGCGGCGTAGTGGCCGGTGCAGACCGCGTCGAAGCCGAGGGCGATGGCCTTGTCGAGGAGCGCGGCGAACTTGATCTTCTCGTTGCAGCGCAGGCAGGGGTTGGGGGTACGACCGGCCGCGTATTCGGCGACGAAGTCGTCCACCACGTCCTCCCGGAAGCGGTCGGCGAGGTCCCATACGTAGAAGGGGATGCCGATCACGTCGGCGGCGCGCCGGGCGTCCCGGGAGTCCTCCAGCGTGCAGCAGCCGCGGGCACCGGTACGGAAACTCTGCGGGTTCGCGGACAGGGCGAGGTGCACCCCGGTCACGTCGTGGCCCGCCTCGGCGGCCCGGGCGGCCGCGACCGCGGAGTCGACACCGCCGCTCATGGCTGCCAGCACGCGGAGCCGCTGCCGCGGTGGCTCAGTCGGGAAATCGGTCACCCGACCAGGGT
>NZ_JACEGK010000045.1:0-22719 GCF_056859195.1 Streptomyces sp. NH27 | reverse complement strand
GAGAGTCATCAGCTCGCGACGCCGCCCACCATTTGCCGGTCGGTCTCAGTGAGCAGGAGGAGTGCGGCAGCGTGTCCGGTGGAGAGGTGGCGGGCCTCATCGTCGCCGTGTTCTGGGCGATCCTCGTGTCGTTCCTGGCCGTCGCGCTGGCCCGGCTCGCGCAGACGCTGCGGCGCACCACGGAGTTGGTGGCGGGCATCACCGAGCAGGCCGTGCCGCTGCTCGGCGAGGCGTCGGACGCGCTGCGCAGCGCGACCGAGCAACTCGACCGGGTCGACACCATCACCTCCGACGTCGCCGAGGTGACCGCGAACGCGTCGGCGCTGTCGTCCACCGTCGCCTCGACGTTCGGCGGCCCGCTGGTGAAGGTCGCCGCGTTCGGGTACGGAGTGCGGCGCGCGGTCGGCATGCAGTCCGGCGACGCCGGCAAGGCCCGGGCCCGTACCCTCACCGGCAGGGTGCTGCCCGCCGCGCGCCGGGACCGCCGCGACCGCCGTAATAAGGACTGAGGCCATGTTCCGCCGTCTGTTCTGGTTCCTGTCCGGCGCCGCCACCGGAGCGTGGGCCACCGTCAAGGTGGGCCGCGCGGTGCGCCGGCTCAACCCCGACAGCCTCGCCGTGACCGCCGCCGACCGCGCGCTGGAAACCGGCGCGCGGCTGCGGCTGTTCGCCCAGGACGTACGGGTCGGCATGGCCCAGCGGGAGACCGAACTGCACGACGCCCTGGGCCTGCGTACCCAGGTCGCACCCGAGGCACCCCAGCCTCTGCCCTCCCCCCGGGCCACCCTGCCCGGGACCACCGCGGGCAGCGGCGCCCCCGCGCTGCCCACCCGGGCCAGGCGCGGGGATCGCAAGCACAAGAACCGGAAGGACGAACACTGATGGAGTCGGCAGAAATCCGCCGCCGCTGGCTGCGCTTCTTCGAGGAGCGCGGGCACACCGTGGTGCCGTCGGCCTCCCTCATCGCGGACGACCCGACACTGCTGCTCGTCCCGGCCGGCATGGTCCCGTTCAAGCCGTACTTCCTCGGCGAGGTCAAGCCGCCCTTCGACCGCGCCACCAGCGTCCAGAAGTGCGTGCGCACCCCGGACATCGAAGAGGTCGGCAAGACCACCCGGCACGGCACGTTCTTCCAGATGTGCGGCAACTTCTCCTTCGGCGACTACTTCAAGGAAGGCGCCATCAAGTACGCCTGGGAGCTGCTGACCAGCTCTCAGGCCGACGGCGGCTACGGCCTGGAGCCGGAGAAGCTGTGGATCACCGTCTACGAGAAGGACGACGAGGCCGAGCGGATCTGGCGCGACGTCGTCGGCGTCCCCACCGAGCGCATCCAGCGCCTCGGCATGGGCCCCAACTTCTGGTCCATGGGCGTGCCCGGCCCCTGCGGCCCGTGCTCCGAGATCAACTACGACCGCGGCCCCGAGTTCGGCGAGGAGGGCGGCCCCGCGGTCAACGACGAGCGGTACGTGGAGATCTGGAACCTGGTCTTCATGCAGTACGAACGCGGTCCCGGCCAGGGCAAGGACGGCTTCGAGATCCTCGGCGACCTGCCGGCCCAGAACATCGACACCGGCCTCGGCCTCGAACGCCTCGCGATGATCCTGCAAGGCGTGCAGAACATGTACGAGACCGACACCCTGCGCGTCGTCATCGACACGGCCACCGCCCTCACCGGCGTGCACTACGGCCGCACCAAGGACGCCGACGTCTCGCTGCGGGTCGTCGCCGACCACATGCGCACCGCCGTCATGCTCATCGGCGACGGCGTCACGCCCGGCAACGAGGGCCGCGGCTACGTCCTGCGCCGGATCATGCGCCGCGCGATCCGCAACATGCGGATGCTGGGCGCCGACCGCCCGGTCGTCGCCGAGCTCGTGGACGTCGTCATCGGCACCATGGGCGAGCAGTATCCGGAGCTGATCACCGACCGCAAGCGGATCGAGTCCGTCGCGCTCGCCGAGGAGTCCCGGTTCCTCAAGACCCTCTCGGCCGGCACCAACATCCTCGACTCCGCGGTCACCGAGACCAAGGCCAAGGGTGGCCGGGTGCTCCCCGGTGAGCAGGCGTTCCTGCTCCACGACACCTGGGGCTTCCCGATCGACCTCACCCTGGAGATGGCTTCCGAGCAGGGCCTGAGCGTCGACGAGGACGGCTTCCGGCGGCTGATGAAGGAACAGCGCGACCGCGCGAAAGCGGACGCGCAGAAGAAGAAGACCGGCCACGCCGACCTGTCGGCCTACCGCGAGGTCGCCGACCGTTCCGGCGCCACCGAGTTCACCGGGTACCACCACGACCACGGCGAGGCCACCGTCGTCGGGCTGCTCGTCGACGGCGTGCCCTCGCCGGCCGCCATCGAGGGCGACGAGGTCGAGATCGTCCTGGACCGCACCCCCTTCTACGCGGAAGGCGGCGGCCAGCTCGCCGACACCGGCCGGATCCGGCTGGACAGCGGCGCCGTCGTGGAGATCCGCGACGTACAGCGCCCGGTGCCCGGCGTCAGCGTGCACAAGGGCGTCGTCCAGGTCGGCGAGGTCACCCTCGGCGCGGCCGCGCACGCCCAGATCGACCTGACCCGGCGCCGCGCCATCGCCCGCGCGCACAGCGCCACCCACCTCACCCACCAGGCGCTGCGCGACGCGCTGGGCCCCACGGCCGCGCAGGCCGGCTCGGAGAACTCGCCCGGCCGGTTCCGCTTCGACTTCGGCTCCCCGGCCGCGGTGCCCGGCACCGTGCTGACCGACGTCGAGCAGAAGATCAACGAGGTGCTGGCCCACGAACTCGACGTCACCGCCGAGGTGATGCCGATCGCGGAGGCCAAGCGGCAGGGCGCCATCGCGGAGTTCGGCGAGAAGTACGGCGAGCACGTCCGGGTGGTCACCATCGGCGACTTCTCCAAGGAGCTGTGCGGCGGCACCCACGTGCAGAACACCGCCCAACTCGGCCTGGTGAAGCTGCTCGGCGAGTCCTCGATCGGGTCCGGCGTGCGCCGGGTGGAGGCGCTGGTCGGCGTCGACGCGTACAACTTCCTGGCCCGCGAGCACACCGTGGTCGCCCAGCTCACCGAACTGGTGAAGGGCCGCCCGGAGGAGCTGCCGGACCGGATCTCCGGGATGCTCGCCAAGCTCAAGGACGCCGAGAAGGAGATCGAGCGGTTCCGCGCCGAGAAGGTGCTCCAGGCCGCGGCCGGGCTCGCCGAGGCCGCGGAGGACGTCAAGGGCGTCGCCCTGGTCACCGGCGCGGTGCCCGAGGGCACCGGTGCGGACGACCTGCGCAAGCTCGTGCTCGATGTGCGGCAGCGGATCGGCGGCGGCCGGCCCGCCGTCGTCGCGCTGTTCACCGTGGCCAACGGCCGCCCGCTGACCGTCATCGCGACCAACGAGGCGGGGCGCGACCGCGGCCTCAAGGCCGGCGAACTCGTCCGCACCGCGGCGAAGACGCTCGGCGGCGGTGGCGGCGGCAAGGACGACGTCGCCCAGGGCGGCGGCCAGAACCCCGCGGCCGTGCCCGACGCGATCGAGGCCGTGCGGCGGCTCGTCGGCGAGAAGGCGTGACATGACCGAGCGGCGGCGGGGCGCGGAGCGCGGCCGTGAGCGCCCGCGGGCCCGGCGCTCCGCCGC
Organism: Streptomyces sp. NH27; assembly: GCF_056859195.1. Classification (NCBI taxonomy): domain Bacteria; kingdom Bacillati; phylum Actinomycetota; class Actinomycetes; order Kitasatosporales; family Streptomycetaceae; genus Streptomyces; species Streptomyces sp. NH27. The sequence goes on along the minus strand of NZ_JACEGK010000045.1, from coordinate 19,102 downwards.
GAGCCGCGGTGGTGCGGGCGCACCCGGGCCGTCCCGCGCGGGCTCGGGCGACGACGAACACGGAGCCGTGGGCGGGACGGTCGGCGGTCCTGCCGCGGCCTCGGGCGGCCCCGGCGGTATCGGCGGCCCGGGCGGCGCCGGCGGTCCTGGCGGGATCAGGCGCGGCCGGCGGCTGGCCGTTGATGTCGGGGATGCCCGGATCGGGGTGGCCTCGTGCGACCCGGACGGCATCCTCGCCACCCCGGTGGAGACCGTGCCGGGCCGCGATGTGCCCGCCGCACAGCGCCGGTTGGCCGCCCTCGTCACCGAGTACGAACCGATCGAGGTCGTCGTCGGCCTGCCCCGGTCGCTGAACGGCACCGAGGGCCCGGCCGCCGCCAAGGTGCGCGGCTTCGCGCTCGCTGTGGCGAAAATCATCGCCCCGGTGCCGGTGCGGCTCGTGGATGAGCGGATGAGTACCGTCACCGCCACCCAAGGGCTGCGCGCGTCCGGAGTCAAGGCCAAAAAAGGACGCTCCGTAGTCGACCAGGCGGCCGCAGTCGTTATTCTGCAGAGCGCGTTGGAGACCGAACGGGTGTCGGGCGTCCCGCCGGGCGAGAACGTCGAAGTAGTCATCTGATCGCGATACGGTAACGTTCCGCGCGACACGGCGGTGCCTTCGGGCGCCGCCCGTTTCGCAAGGTCGGCGGACTCGATGCCGACCGCATACCGACGGGACCGAGGGCCGACGCCCGAGCAGCCGGAGCGGAAGACCGAGGAACGGGGTCTTCCGCGGAGGGTGCGAGCAGGAAGACCGACTGATGGATGCCGATGACTGACTATGGCCGGGGTGCCGGCTCCGAACCGTGGCACCCCGAGGACCCGCTCTTCGGTGATGCGTACGACCAGGGGTACCCGCAGCAGCATCCCCACCAGGCCCAGCAGCCGCAGGAGCAGCAGGGTGACTGGCAGGACCCGTACGCCACAGGTCAGCAGCAGCACCAGCAGTACCCGCAGCAGCCCCAACATGGCTACCCGCAGGAGCAGTACGGCCAGCAGCAGTACCCGCAGCAGGCGCAATACCCTCAGCAGGGCCACCCCCAGCAGGGTTACCCGCAGCAGACCGGGTACGACGGCTATGACGGCTACGACACCGGTTCGTACCAGAACGGCCAGGTCAACGGGTACACCCAGGACCCGTACGGCGGGCAGCAGCCGCAGGACCCGTACGGGCAGCAGCCCGGCTACTACGGCGAGCAGCAACTCCAGCAGCCGCAGCAGCAGGGTTACTCGCAGCAGCAGCCCCAGCAGCCCCAGTACCAGGGACAGCAGCAACAGGCCCAGCAGCCGCAGCAGCAGCCCGGAATGGGCGGCCCCGGCCAACCCGGCCCCGGCCAGCCGGGCATGGGGCAGCCCGGGCAACCGGGCCAGTCCGGAGCCCGTCCCGGTGCCGGCACGCAGGGCCACCCGCAAGAACCCGGCGCCGGCCCGCTGAGTCCCGCCCCGGCCAACACCGGCGAGTGGGACGCCGGCAACGAGGGCGACCCGAGCGACCACGCCTTCTTCGCCGGCCGCGACGACGACGATGACGACGACCACGCGCCCGAGCCGACCAGGACCGGCGGCCGCAGGTCCGGCAAGTCCCAGTCCCAGTCCGGCAAGAAGCGCCGCAGCGGCTGCGCCTGCGTGGTCGTGCTCGCCGTCCTCGTCGGCGGCGTCGGCGGGATCGGCTACGTCGGCTACAACATGTACGAGAGCCGCTTCGGCCCGCCGCCGGACTACTCGGGCGAGGGCAGCGGCGACGTCCAGGTGGACATCCCCGCGGGCTCGACCGCGACCACCATGGGCAACATCCTGAAGAAGGCCGGCGTCGTGAAGAGCGTCGGCGCCTTCACCGCCGCCACGGGCAAGAACCCCAAGGGCAACTACATCCAGGCCGGCGTCTACGACCTGCACAAGCAGATGTCCGGCGCCGCGGCGGTCACGATGATGCTCGACCCCAAGTCGCAGAACGCGCTGATCATCCCCGAGGGCATGCGCGACAAGCAGATCTACGCGGCCATCGACTCCCGGCTGGGCCTGAAGGCCGGCACCACCCAGAAGATCGCCCACGACCAGGCGAAGAAGCTCGGGCTGCCGTCCTGGGCGGACAGCGGCCCGAACATCCTGGACCCGCTGGAGGGTTTCCTCTTCCCCTCCCGCTACAGCGTCTCCAAGGGCGAGAAGCCCGAGGCGCTGCTCAAGCAGATGATCGGCGAGGCGAACAAGCAGTACGCCCAGTTCGACATGGCCGCGGAGGCGAGGAAGCAGGGGTTGAAGACCCCGCTCGAACTCGTCACGGTCGCCAGCCTCGTGCAGGCCGAGGGCAAGACCGACGACGACTTCAAGAAGATGGCCAAGGTCGTCTACAACCGGATGGAACCCAACAACTCCGAGACCATCGGGCTGCTCCAGTTCGACTCGACGTACAACTACGTCAAGAACTCCAGCAAGACGGACATCTCCACCAACGAGATCAACTCGCTGGTCAGCCCGTACAACACCTACAAGCACCAGGGCCTGCCGCCCGGGCCGATCGGCAACCCCGGCATCGATGCGCTCAAGGCCGCGATGGCCCCGGACAGCGGCAACTGGTGGTATTTCATCTCGCTGGACGGCAAGACCACGAAGTTCACCAAGACGAAGGCCGAGTTCGACAGGCTCTACCACCAGTACAACTCCCAGTAGCAGGGCGCTCTCCTTGGACACCACCGCACGACCGCACGGCGACGCGCACCGCGCCGCCGTGCTCGGCTCCCCGATCGCGCATTCGCTCTCGCCGGTGCTGCACCGCGCCGCGTACGCCGCACTCGGCCTCGACGGCCGGCAGTACGACCGCTTCGAGGTCGACGAGTTGGCGTTGCCCGGCTTCGTCGCGGACCTCGACCCGGCGCAGTGGGCCGGGCTGTCGCTGACGATGCCGCTCAAGCGCGCGATCATCCCGCTGCTGGACGAGATCACCGACACCGCGGCCTCGGTGGAGGCGGTCAACACCGTGGTCCTCGGCGCCGACGGGCGGCGGTACGGCGACAACACCGACATCCCGGGTATGGTCGCGGCCCTGGCCGAGCACGGCGTCACCTCGGTGCCGTCGGCGGCCGTACTCGGCGCGGGCGCCACCGCGTCCTCCGCGCTGGCCGCGCTCGCCCGGATCTGCACCGGCGAGGTCACCGCATATGTGCGCGGCCCGGCCCGCGCCAAGGCGATGGCCCGCTGGGGCGAGCGGCTGGGCGTGGCCGTGCGCACCGCCGACTGGACCGCCGCGGCCGACGCGCTCGCCGCGCCGCTGGTGATCGCCACGACTCCCGCGGGCGCCGCCGACCACCTCGCCGCAGCGGTCCCGGCCGCCCCCGGCACCCTCTTCGACGTGCTCTACGAGCCCTGGCCGACCCCGCTCGCGGCCGCCTGGACCGCGCGCGGCGGCCAGGTCGCCAGTGGCCTCGACCTCCTCGTCCACCAGGCCGTCCTCCAGGTCGAGCAGCACACCGGCCATGCGCCCGCCCCGCTGAAGGCGATGCGCGTCGCGGGGGAGGCGGCACTCGCCACCCGCTGAGACGGCCGTTCCGCTCTCCGGTCCGGCCTCCCGTCCGTTCTCGCGTCCGGCCTCCCGTCCGTTCCCCGGACACGGGTCCTGGCAGGTCGGGGAAACGTGGGAGGATCGGCCCACAGTGGCATGGCCGTTTTCCAGGGGAGCACCGTTGAGCAGATTGCGCTGGCTGACCGCGGGGGAGTCGCACGGACCCGCACTCGTCGCGACGCTGGAAGGACTGCCCGCCGGGGTGCCCGTCACCACCGCGATGGTGGCGGACGCGCTGGCCCGGCGCCGACTCGGCTACGGCCGCGGCGCCCGGATGAAGTTCGAGCAGGACCAGGTCACCCTCCTGGGCGGGGTACGGCACGGCCGCACCATGGGCAGCCCGGTGGCGATCATGATCGGCAACACCGAGTGGCCCAAGTGGGAACAGGTGATGGCCGCCGACCCGGTCGACCCGGAGATCCTGGCCGGACTCGCCCGCAACGCCCCGCTGACCCGTCCCCGCCCCGGTCACGCGGACCTGGCCGGGATGCAGAAGTACGACCTGGAAGAGGCCCGCCCGGTGCTGGAGCGGGCGAGCGCGCGGGAGACCGCGGCCCGGGTCGCACTCGGCGCCGTCGCCCGGTCCTACCTCAAGGAGACCGCGGGCATCGAGATCGTCTCCCACGTGGTCGAACTGGCCGCGGCGAAGGCCCCGTACGGCGTCGTGCCGGTGCCGGGCGACCAGGAGCGGCTCGACGCCGACCCGGTGCGCTGCCTGGACGCCGACGCGAGCAAGGCGATGGTCGCCGAGATCGACCAGGCCCACAAGGACGGCGACACCCTCGGCGGTGTCGTCGAGGTCCTGGTCTACGGCGCCCCGGTCGGTCTCGGCTCCCATGTGCACTGGGACCGGCGGCTCGACGCCCGCCTGGCCGGCGCCCTGATGGGCATCCAGGCCATCAAGGGCGTCGAGGTCGGCGACGGCTTCGACCTCGCCCGGGTGCCCGGGTCCGAGGCGCACGACGAGATCGTGCCCGGCCCCGACGGCATCCGCCGCGCCACCGGCCGCTCCGGCGGCACCGAGGGCGGCATGAGCACCGGCGAGGTGCTGCGGGTGCGCGCCGCGATGAAGCCGATCGCGACCGTGCCGCGCGCCCTGGCCACTGTGGACGTCACCACCGGCGAGGCCAGCCAGGCGCACCACCAGCGCTCCGACGTGTGCGCGGTGCCGGCCGCCGGGATCGTCGCCGAGGCGATGGTCGCGCTGGTGCTCGCCGACGCCGTCGCCGAGAAGTTCGGCGGGGACTCGGTCGCGCAGACCCGGCGCAACGTCCAGGACTTCCTCGACCACCTGGCGATCCGGTGACCGCCCCCGTCGTCGTGCTGGTCGGCCCGCCCGGCGCGGGCAAGACCACGGTCGGCCGGGCCGTCGCCGACCTGCTCGGCGTCGCCTACCGCGACACCGACGACGACATCGTGCGGACCACGGGCAAGCCGATCTCCGAGATCTTCATCGACGACGGCGAGCCGCATTTCCGCGACCTGGAGCGGGCCGCCGTCGCCGCGGCCCTCGACGGCCACGACGGGGTGCTCTCGCTCGGCGGCGGCGCCGTCATGGACGCCGGCACCCGCACACTGCTCGCCGGGCTGCCCGTCGTCTTCCTCGACGTCAGCCTGCACGACGCGGTGCGCCGGGTCGGCCTCGACGCCCCCCGCCCGCTGCTCGCGGTCAACCCGCGGCAGCGCTGGCGCGAACTGATGGAGCAGCGCCGCCCGTTGTACACCGAGGTGGCCCGCGCGGTGGTCGACACCGCCGACCGCAGCACGGACGAGGTGGCCGCGGCAGTACTCGACGCACTGGAACTGAAGGACGCATGAGCGACGCACACGAGGCCGCCGGGCAGCACGGTGGCAACGGCAACGGCAACGGCAACGGCAACGAGGCGTGGAGCGGGGCCGCACCGCCCACCCGTATCCAGGTCGCAGGCACCGCCGGCACCGAACCGTACGAGGTCCTCGTCGGCCACCAACTCCTCGGCGAGCTGGCCGGGTTGATCGGCCCCAAGGCGCTGCGGGTGGCGGTGCTGCACCCCGAGGCGCTGGCCGGCACCGGCGAGGCGATCCGGGAGGACCTGGCCGAGCAGGGGTACCAGGCCGTCGCGATCCAGATCCCGAACGCCGAGGAGGCGAAGACCGCCGAGGTCGCCGCCTACTGCTGGAAGGCGCTCGGCCGGACCGGCTTCACCCGCACCGACGTGGTGGTCGGTGTCGGCGGTGGCGCCACCACCGACCTGGCCGGGTTCGTCGCCGCGACCTGGCTGCGCGGGGTGCGCTGGATCGCGGTGCCCACCACGGTGCTCGGTATGGTCGACGCGGCCGTGGGCGGCAAGACCGGCATCAACACCGCCGAGGGCAAGAACCTCGTCGGCGCCTTCCACCCCCCGGCCGGCGTGCTGTGCGACCTGTCCGCCCTCGCCACGCTGCCGCGGAACGACTACGTCAGCGGCCTCGCCGAGGTGATCAAGGCCGGTTTCATCTCCGACCCGGCCATCCTCGACATCATCGAGTCCGACCCGCAGGGCGCGAGCGACCCTGCCGGCCCGCACACCGCGGAACTCGTCGAACGCGCCATCCGCGTCAAGGCCGAGGTGGTCTCCACCGACCTCAAGGAGTCCGGCCTGCGGGAGATCCTCAACTACGGTCACACCCTCGCGCACGCCATCGAGAAGAACGAGCGCTACAACTGGCGGCACGGCGCCGCCGTCTCCGTCGGCATGGTCTTCGCCGCCGAACTCGGCCGCCTCGCCGGCCGGTTGGACGACGCCACCGCCGACCGGCACCGCGCCGTACTCGGCTCCGTCGGACTGCCGCTCACCTACCGCGGCGACCAGTGGCCCCGCCTGCTCGAAACCATGAAGGTCGACAAGAAGTCCCGCGGCGACCTGCTGCGCTTCATCGTCCTGGACGGTCTCGCCAAGCCCACCGTCCTGGAGGGCCCCGACCCCGCGGTCCTGCTCGCCGCCTACGGTGAGGTGACCGAATGACCCGTCGCGTCCTTGTGCTCAACGGCCCCAACCTCGGCCGCCTCGGCTCCCGCGAGCCCGACGTCTACGGTGCGACCTCGTACGCCGGCCTTGTCGAGTCCTGCACGAAGCTCGGGGCGGAACTCGGTCTCGACGTCGAGGTCCGCGAGACCAACGACGAGGCCGAGATGATCCGTTGGCTGCACGAAGCGGCCGACGGGCGGCTGCCCGTCGTCCTCAACCCCGGCGCGTTCACGCACTACTCCTACGCGATGCGCGACGCCGCCGCGCAGCGCACCGCGCCCCTCGTCGAGGTGCACATCTCCAATCCGCACGCGCGTGAGGAGTTCCGCCACACGTCCGTGCTCACGGCGGTCGCCTCCGGGGCCATCGCCGGGTTCGGCATCGGCTCCTACCACCTGGCGCTCCGTGCGGTGGCGGAGGAACTCGCGACGTAGGCCCGCCTCGCGGGAGGCGTTCACCCCTCGGGGGCGCGGGGAACCACGCGGGCAACCGGCCACTGCGGGGAGCCGGGCGCGGACCGGCACCGTAGCGCCGGGTGGCTGAAAGAGGGTCGCCGCGGCCGGACCTGCGGGCTCTGGGCACTCCCGCTCACGGGGGCACCCAAGGCCATGGGAAGGGGCATCGCCCGACCGCGTGGGGCACCCCACCACCGGGGGCGGGATGCCCGAGCGCCCAGGGGCGGTTGGGCGGGAATGGAAGTGCACGGTACCGTTCAAGCCGTGGCGCGCCCTGGTCACACAGAGCGAACCGCACAGATCTCCGGTACGGGATGGAGTGGGCCGACATGCAGCATGCCGTGGGGGCACCTCAGCCGCCCGGCCCGGGCCAGGGTCCGGCGCCCGTGCCGAACCCGGGTCAGGCGGCAGCCGCCGGCACCAGCGGGCACTTCCCGATGCCCGCCCCCGTCCCGGTCCAGGTGCCGACCGCGCCCAGCGGTGGCTCGGTGCCGGGCGCCGCGCACGGCCCGATAGCCGTCCTGCTGATCGGTGCGGCCGGCGCGGGCAAGACCACGATCGCGCGGCACTGGGCGGACCACCGCGGCGTGCCCACCGCCCACATCAGCCTGGACGACGTACGCGAATGGGTCCGCTCGGGCTTCGCCGACCCGCAGGTCGGGTGGAACGAGAACTCCGAGGCGCAGTACCGCCTGGCCCGCCGCACCTGCGGCTTCGCCGCCCGTAACTTCCTTGCCAACGGCGTGTCCTGCATCATCGACGACGCGGTCTTCCCGGACCGCCCGACCGTCGGCCTCGGCGGCTGGAAGCGGCACGTCGGCCCGGGCCTGCTGCCCGTCGTCCTGCTGCCCGGCCTGGACATCGTGCTGACCCGCAACGCCGAACGCTCCGGCAACCGCCGGCTGTCCGACGAGGAAGTCGCCCGTATCCACGGCCGGATGGCCGGCTGGTACGGGTCGGGCCTGCCCATCATCGACAACTCCCACCTGGACGTGGAGGCCGCGTCGGCCGCCCTCGACCGCGTGGTGACCCGCAGTCTCCAGGGCCCGCCGATCTGGTAGCGCGTCACCCCGTACCACGGTTCCGCCCCACGCCCACGTTCCGCTCCGGCGTACGGATTTGCTACGACGTACGGTCCCGCTCGTCGGGCAGCGCCGCGGAGTTGGCGAGCGCGTCCCCCAGCGAGGTGCGCCGGTACAGCACGGATCGTCCCGAACGGGCCCGCGCGACCAGCCCCGCCCTGCGCAGCACCGCGAGATGGTCGCCCACCGCGCCGGGCGCGAAGGCGAGTTGGCGGGCGAGCTGGGTCGTGCTCGCGGGAGCGTCCAGCGCCGTCAGCAGCCGGGCCCGGGAGCGGCCGAGGAGGGCGGCGAGGGCGTCGGCGGCCGGGGGAGCGGACGTCTCGCGCAGCACGGCGGTGCCGCGCGCGGGGTAGACGAGCGCCTTGGGCCACGGGTCCTCGAAGTACGCGGCCAGACCCGGCCAGGTGAAGATGGACGGGATCAGCAGCAGCCCCTCGCCCCGCAGCAGCACCGTGCCGCCGTCGATCGGGGCCAACTCGATCCCGCCGTCGTGCCAGCGCACTCCGTCATGCAGCTCGCCGATCGCCGCCGCCCAGCCGCGCTCGCCGATCACCCCGACCCGGTGCACCACGTCCCGTTCGCACAGCGCCCGCAGCCTCGGCCAGTCCGGCGCCACCAGCTCGTGCCAGGCCCGGTCCAGCGCCGTCGCGATCCGCTCGACCACATCCGGCGCGTCCAGCACGGCCCGCACCCGCTGGTCGCGCACCGGCTGCCGGGCGGTCAGCCGCGCGATCTCCGCCCGCGCCTGCTCCGGGGCGGTGGCGCGGATCGCCGCCAGGTCGTCCGCCCAGTTCTGCGCGGGCCCGCGCGGCGGCACCGCGACGAAGTCCGCACCCGCCTTCGGTGTCTGCAGGGCCAGCACCGCGTCCAACTCGCTCTCCCGGCGCAGCCGTTCGAAGCCGGGCCGCAGCCGCGCCGCCCATGTCGCCGGCAGTCGCCCGTCACCCCGGTTCAGCGCCCGCAGCACCGTGTTCAGCTCGAACGCCGGCGACAGCGCGAAGCGGCTGCGCAGCAGGTCCTCGGTGGCGACTTCCAGCCGGAGCATGCCGCCGACCCTACGTCCTGCCCGCCGCCTGTCGTGCGCCAGGTCGTTACGTCCCCCGGCGAATCATTCGCGGCCCGCGGCCCGCCGCCGGGAAGCTGCCGGACATGGCCCCCACCAGTACCGCGCCCCGCACCCCGGCTCGTACGACCTACCGCGAGGTGCTCGCAGAACCCCGATTCCGGGTGATCTTCTCGACCCGCACGCTCGCGATCACCGCCGACTCGCTGCGGATCTCCACCTTCTCCGTACTGGTCTACGCGACCACCGCGTCCCCGCTGCTGAGCGGCATCGCTTTCGGCGCCGGGTTCCTGCCGCAGGCGTTCGGCGTCACGCTGCTCGGCTCGCTCGCCGACCGGCTGCCGCCGCGCCGCCTGATCACCGCCGGCTACCTGCTGGAGTGCGCCACCGCGCTGCTGCTGGCCCTCGCCGCGCTGCCGATCGCCGCGAGCCTGGTGCTGATCGCGCTGGTCGCGTTCCTCACCCCGATGTTCGGCGGCGCCGCCAACGCGCTGGTGGCCCGCGCGCTCACCGGCGACGCCTACGTGCTGGGCCGCTCCCTGAACAACATGGCCTCCTCCGCCGCGCAGCTCGCCGGGCTCGGCCTCAGCGGTACCGCGGTCTCCCTGCTCGGCGCCCGGCACGCGCTGCTGGTGGGCGCCGCGCTGTACGCCCTGGCCGCCTGCCGGATACGCCTCGCGCTTCCCCGGCTCCCCGCGCCGGGGCCGGCCGCGTCCCCCGGGTCTCCCGCATCCCCGGTGCGGGCCAGCCTCGCCGCCACCGCCGCGCTGCTACGGGCCCGCCGACCGCGCCGGCTGCTGCTCGCGCAGTGGCTGCCCGGTGCGTGCGTGGCCGGAGCGGAGGGGCAGATCGTCGCGTACGCCGGTTCCCGGCACTTCGCCTCCGGCGGTTACGCCGTGCTCATGGCGTGCCTGCCGGTCGGCATGCTCGCCGGGGACGTCCTCGTCGGCCGGCTGCTGCGGCCGGCCACCCGCGAACGCCTCGTCGTCCCCCTGATGGCCCTGATGGGGCTGCCCCTCCTCCTCTTCGCCGTCCGGCCCGGGCTCACCACCAGCGCCCTGCTGCTCTTCCTCGCCGGTGTCGGCTTCGCCAACGCGCTCGGCCTCCAGCGGCCCTTCCTCGACGCCCTCCCCGCCGACTCCCACGGGCACGCCTTCGGGCTCCTCGGCTCCGGCACGATGACCCTCCAAGGGGTCGCGCCCGCCCTCTTCGGCGCCCTCGCACTCCCCTTCGGCCCACCCCTCGCGATGTCCCTTGCGGGTGCCGCAACGGTCCTCACGGTGCCCCTTGCCCGCCGGCCCAGCCCGTCCCCGTGAGTACCCGGCCCGACGCTCGCCGGGCGGTGCCCCGCCGGACGGTGCCCCTTGCGGTTTGCGCTTCACCCGCGGCCGCGTCGTGCCTGTTCGCGCAGTTCCCCGCGCCCCTGGGACTGGGCATCTGCGGGTTCTCCGTCAGTGCACGGGGGCACCCCGGTGGGTTGACGGAGAAGAGCCGTGCAAATCCAGGGGCGCGGGGAACTGCGCGAGCAACCCACCACCGGGCGGCAGCCGGGCGCGAAGGCGAAACCGTCGCGGCGGGGAGCCGTAGCCCCCGGCCAGGAGCAGGAGCAGCCGGGAGGAAGCCCGTACCGCCGCGGCGGGGGCCCGGAGCACCGTCCACCGAGAGGCGGTCCCGGGAACCGGGGGAGGCGGTTGGACGAGGGGTCCCGTCACCCCCGGGGGACTCGTGGAGAGGCCAACCCGACAGGCCCGTCGTAGGCTCGCCGCATGGCGGAGGTGCATACGGTACGCAGAGCACGGCTGCGCGAGCGCTGCGCCGCGGCGGGCGCGGCCGCCGCGCTGGTCACACAGCCCGCGAACGTGCGATACCTGACCGGCTGCGCCCCGCCGGGCGCCGCCCTGCTGGTCGGCCCGGGGACCGACGACACGCTCGTCCACCTGCGCCCGCCCCCGGACGACGCCCCGCAGCCCACCGACGACCTGCGGAACGTCGTGCTGCCCTCGCCCGACGCGGACGCCGCGGTCGCCGCCGCGGACCTCGCCCGGCAGCAGCAGGCCGACGGCCTCGCCGTGGAGGAGCACCACCTCACCGTCACCCGCCATCGCGCCCTGCGCTCAGTGGCGCCGGGCGTGCGCCTCACCGATCTGGCGGGCGCCGTCGAACAACTCCGGCTGATCAAGGACGAGCACGAGATCGCCAGCCTGCGCATCGCCGCGGAGATCTCCGACCAGGCGCTGGGCGAACTGCTGGAGTCGATCCTGGTCGGCCGCACCGAACGGCACCTCGCGCTGGAGCTGGAGCGCCGCCTCGTCGACCACGGCGCCGACGGCCCGGCCTTCTCCACCTGCATCGGCACCGGCCCGCACTCCGGGGTGGCCCGCCACGTCCCGACCGACCGCCGGGTGGAGGAGGGCGACTTCCTCACCGTACGGCTCGGCGCCTGCTACCACGGCTACCGCTGCGAGGTGGGCCGCACTTTCGTGATCGGCAGCGCCCCCGCGTCCTGGCAGATCGAGCTGTACGACCTGGTCTTCGCCGCCCAGCGGGCCGGCCGGGAGGCCCTCGCACCGGGCGTGGCCTGCCGTGACGTCGACCGCGCCACCCGTGAGCCGCTGCGCGCCGCGGGCCACGCCGAGGGCCTGGCGGCATGGACCGGACACGGTGTCGGCCTCGAAATCGACGAGGACCCTCAGTTGTCACCCGCGGCCGTGGGTAAACTGGACGCTTGCGTGCCGGTCACCGTCGAACCGGGAGTCCACCTTCCGGGCCGTGGCGGTGTCCGCATCGACGACACACTCGTCGTGCGCCCCGTGGCGGACGGCGGACCCGAGCTACTCACCATCACGACCAAGGAACTCCTCGCGCTGTGACCACCCCCGTGGTCGGGCCGGGCACGTCCTCGGTCCCGAAGCAGCACTTTCAGGAGATTCCGCAACCGTGGCCACCACGAACGACCTCAAGAACGGCCTCGTGCTCAAGCTCGACGGCGGCCAGCTCTGGACCGTAGTCGAGTTCCAGCACGTCAAGCCCGGCAAGGGCCCCGCCTTCGTGCGCACCAAGCTGAAGCACGTGCTCTCCGGGAAGGTCGTCGACAAGACCTTCAACGCCGGGCTCAAGGTCGAGACCGCCAACGTCGACAAGCGCGGCATGCAGTTCTCCTACAAGGACGGCGGCGACTTCGTCTTCATGGACTCGGAGACGTACGACCAGATCACCGTGAGCCCCGAGGTGGTCGGCGACGCCGCGCACTACCTGCTGGAGGGCTTCGACGCGGTCGTCGCGATGTACGAGGGCGCGCCCCTCTACATCGAACTGCCCGCCGCTGTCGAGCTGGTCATCGAGTACACCGAGCCCGGTGTGCAGGGCGACCGCTCCACCGGTGGATCGAAGCCCGCGCGCCTGGAGACCGGCTACGAGATCGGCGTCCCGCTGTTCATCACCACCGGTGAGAAGGTCAAGGTCGACACCCGCACCGGCGACTACCTCGGCCGGGTGAACAGCTAACCGTGGCTGCCCGCAACAAGGCCCGCAAGCGCGCCTTCCAGATCCTCTTCGAGGCCGAGCAGCGGGGCGCGATCCCCACGGTCGTGATGGCGGACTGGATCCGGCTCGCCCGGACCGACGAACGGCAGCCGCCGGTCACCACGTACACGATGCAGCTCGTCGAGGGCTACACCGCGCACGCCCAGCGGATCGACGAGCTCCTCGCGCAGTATGCCGTCGGCTGGACGCTCGACCGGATGCCGACCGTGGACCGCAACGTTCTGCGGCTCGGCGCCTACGAGTTGATCTGGGAGGACGACGTGCCCGACGCGGTCGTCCTCGACGAGGCGGTCCAACTCGCCAAGGAGTTCTCCACCGACGAGTCGCCTTCGTTCATCAACGGTCTGCTGGGTCGCCTGATGGAGCTCAAGCCCACGCTCGAGCGGTAACGGGGCCCGCCGGGGTGGTGTGTTCTGTCGGCCGCGGGACCACCTGCCGGTGGAGGGCTTGTCGCGCAGTTCCCCGCGCCCCTGCTGAGTAAGTGCGGCAACTCTCCAAGGGGCGCGGGGAACCACGGAAGCCGTCACCCCGGAGGGCCAAGGCCCCGTAGGGTCACCGCATGGACGATGGGGACAACGACATACTCGCCCGGTTGGCCGCGCTCCGCACGGAGGACCTGCCGGTGCACGGCGGCCGGACGATGGCGTACGTGTACGACTCGGGGCTGGCCGGGGTCGAGGAGTTGGCCGAGCACGCGCACGCGGCCTACGCGGGTGTGAACGGCCTGGACATGACCGTCTTCCCCAGCGTGGTGACGCTGGAGAGCGAGGTGGTGGCGCGGGCCGCCGCGCTGCTGGGCGGCGGCCCGGACCGCGGCACGGTGGGCACCTTCACCAGCGGCGGCACCGAGAGCTGCCTGCTGGCGGTGCTCACGGCACGCGAACACGCCCGCCGCACCCGGGGGGTGACCGCTCCGGAGATCGTGCTGCCGACGACCGCGCACGCGGCCTTCCACAAGGCGGCGCACCTGTTCGGCCTGAGCGTGGTGACCGTGGGGGTGGACCCCGGCTCGTACCGGGTACGGGCCGAGGAGGTGGCGGCGGCGCTGACCGAGCGGACGGCGCTGGTGGTGGTGTCCGCGCCGTCGTACCCGCACGGAGTGGTCGATCCGGTGCCGGAGGTGGCCGCGGCGGCGGCCGCGCGGGGCGTGCTGTGCCATGTGGACGCCTGCATCGGCGGCTGGTACCTGGGCCACCGGCGGCTGGCCGCGGACCTGCCCGCGCCGCCGCCGTTCGACCTCGCGGTGCCGGGCGTGACCTCGCTCTCCGTCGACCTGCACAAGTACGCGTACACCCCGAAGGGCGCGTCGGTGCTGCTCTTCCGCGACGCGGAGCTGCGGCGGCACGGGTGGTTCGTGCACGCGTCCTGGCCCGGCTATCCGGTGGTCAACGCGACCCTCCAGGGCACCAAGTCCGCCGGGCCGCTCGCCGCCGCGTGGGCGGTGCTGCGGCACGTCGGCACCGACGGGTACGTGGACCTCGCCCGCCGGGTGCACGCCGCGACCCGCCAACTCGCCGACGGGGTGCGGCAGATCGAGGGCCTGCGGGTGCTGGGCGAACCGGCCGCGTCGCTGGTGGCGGTCGCCTCCACCGACCCGGCGGTGGACCCGTTCGTGGTCGGCGACGAGATGCGGCTGCGCGGCTGGTACCTCCAGCCGCAGCCCGCGTTCGCGAACTCCCCGGCGAACCTGCACCTGACCGTGACGGCCGCTGTCGCCGACCCGGAGCGTATCGGCGAGCTGCTCGCCGAACTCGGCGCGGCGGTCGGGCGGGCCCGCGAACTCGGGCCGCCCGAGGTCGATCCGGCGCTGATCGAGCTGGCCGGCGCGCTCGACCCGGAGACACTCAGCCCGGAGGAGGCCGGCCGCGCGCTGCCCGCCGCCGGTGTCGGCTCCGACGGTGTGCGGCCCGCCCGGATGGCCCCGGTCCTCGCGGTGCTCCAGGCACTCCCGCCGGCCCTGACCGAACGCCTCCTGCCGGAGGTGGTCTCCCGTCTCTACGCGGGCTGAACGGGCTCGGCGGGCTGCGGGGGCCGAACGCGGTGCGCGGCCTGCCGTAGCCGGTCCAGCGCGGCGTACGACTCGGTGCCCGGTGCGACGTTGTAGGCGATCAGCCGCTGCCCGGCCGCGGCGCGGGTCCGGCGAGCAGGTGTCCACCCGCCGGACCCGCACCGCGTAGGTCCCGCACTGCGGGAAAACCGGGTGCCGCCGGGGGAGAGCTTCGCTAGGGTCGGGCAGGTCGCACGGCAACAGCCTTGCTGGGCCGGGCTGTTGACGTCACCGTAAGACGACACGAGAGGGGAGCACGCGATGCGCTACCGCACCGTCGCCGCTGTTCCCCCGACCGGGCACCAGGTGCTCCTCGTGTCCATGTCCGCCCGGTGCCCGCTGCGCGCCCGGCACCGGAAGTCCGCGACGACAGCCTGACGTTCGTACCACCTGAGCCTGAACCCCCGCCGCTCACAAGCCGGTTGCGGTGCGGCTCGGCCATGTCGGCTGCTTCTGCCGCGACATCGCGCTGACCTGACCAGGATCAGTCCCGAAAGGCCCGACGGCCATGCGCAGCAACCCGGCCCCACGCACCGCCAACCCGCTCGCCACCGTACGCAACTTGGGCATCCTCGCCCACGTCGACGCGGGCAAGACCACCGTCACCGAGCGGTTCCTCTACCTCACCGGCGCCACCCACAAGCGCGGCGAGGTGCACGACGGCACGACCGTCACCGATTTCGACCCGCAGGAGCGCGACCGCGGCATCACCATCTTCGCCGCCGCGGCCAGTTGCGACTGGGCCGGCCACCGGATCAACCTGATCGACACCCCCGGGCACGTGGACTTCGCCGACGAGGTCGAGCGCTCGCTGCGGGTGCTGGACGGCGCGATCGCGGTGTTCGACGCGGTCGCCGGCGTGGAGCCGCAGAGCGAGTCGGTGTGGCGGCAGGCCGACCGGCACGGCGTGCCCCGGATCGCGTTCGTCAACAAGCTCGACCGGGCCGGCGCCGACCTCGACTCCGCGGTGGAGTCGATCCGGCGGCGGCTGCACACGGTGCCGCTGGTGGTCCAGCTCCCGATCGGGCGCGAGGACGGCTTCACCGGCGTGGTGGACCTGCTCGCGATGCGCGCGCTGACCTGGACCGACGGCGGCGACATGGTCGACGGCGAGGTGCCCGGCGCGCTGCTGGACGAGGCCCGGCGGCGGCGCCGGCTGCTGGAAGAGACGGTCGCCGAACTGCACCCGGCCGCGCTGGAGGAGTTCTGCGCGCACTCCGCGGTGCGCGACGCGACGCTCGCGGCGGCGCTGCGCGACCTCACCCGCAGCGGCGAGGCCGTCGTGGTGCTGTGCGGCTCGGCGTACCGCAACCGCGGGGTCGAGCCGCTGCTCGACGCGGCCGTGGCGTACCTGCCGTCGCCGCTGGACGTGCCGCCGGTGCGCGGCACCGCCACCGGGCGGGGGCTCACGACCGGCCAGGACCGTACGCAGGAGCGTGCGGCCGACCCGGAAGCGCCGTTCGCCGGGCTGGTGTTCAAGGTGAACTCGACCGCCACCGGGCGGCTGACGTTCGTCCGGGTGTACTCGGGCACGTTGCGGAAGGGGGACACGGTGCTGGACGCGGGCGCCGGGCGCACCGAGCGGGTCGGGCGCATCCTGCGGATGCGGGCCGACCGGCACACCGAGCTGGACCGGGCGGTGGCCGGCGACATCGTGGCCGTCGTCGGGGTGAAGGCCGCGCGCGCCGGGGCGACCTTGTGCGCGGCCTCGGACCCGCTGGTGCTCGAACCGCCCTCCGCGGCGGAGCCGGTGGTCTCCGTGGCCGTCGAGGCGCGCCGCAACACCGACACCGACCGGCTGGTCACCGCGCTGGCCCGGCTGGTGGAGGAGGACCCGTCGCTGGCGGTGCGGACCGACCCGGAGACCGGGCAGACCGTGCTGTCGGGAATGGGGGAGCTGCACCTGGAGGTGGCGGTCGAGAAGGTTCGCCGCGCCCAGGGGCTGGAGATCGCCGTCGGCAGGCCGCAGGTCGCCTACCGCGAGACGGTGGCCCGCGGCGTGACGGGCCTGGTGTACCGGCACGTCAAACAGGACGGCGGCGCCGGGCAGTTCGCCCATGTCGTCATCGACGTCGAGCCGCTGCGGGCCGGCGCGGAAGCCACGGAAGGAGGTGCGGACGGTACGGCGCAGGTGTTCGCGTTCGGCTCGACGGTGGTCGGCGGGCGGGTGCCGCGGGAGTACGTGCGCGCGGTCGAGGACGGCTGCCGCGACGCGCTCGCCGAGGGCCCGATCGGCGGGCACCCGGTGACGGGCGTGCGGGTCACGCTCACCGACGGGGCGACCCACTCCAAGGACTCCTCGGAGATGGCGTTCCGCACGGCGGGCCGGTTCGCGCTCCGCGAGGCGCTGCGGGCGTCCACGATGGTGCTGCTGGAGCCGGTGGTCGAGATCACGGCCACCGTCCCGGACGGCGCCGTCGGCGGCGTGCTCGGCGACCTCGCGGCCCGGCGCGGCCGTGTCACCGGCTCCACCGCCCGCGCGGGCACCACCGTGGTCACCGCCACGGTGCCCCTGGTCGAGCTGTTCGGCTACGCCACCCGCCTGCGCAGCCGCACCCAGGGCCGCGGCACCTTCACCACCCGCCCCGTCGGCTACGCGCCCGCGCCCACGGCTGCCGCGGAGCAGGCGCGGTAGGCGCGACACCGGTTTGCGAGCGCCGGTGCGGGTGCGGCCGCACCCGCCGGGTGGCGCCGTTCCCACGGGGCCGGCGCCAGCCGGCGGTTCGCCCCGGTCGTACGCGGTCCTGGTCCGCTGCCTCCCTGGCCGGCCTCGCGCACGCCCGGCCGGGGGCCGGCCGAGGGTTCCCGGGAACGCCCTCGCCCGGGGCGGCGGCCCGTGGAAGGGCGCCGCCCCGGGCGAGGGGACGTTTCTGCAAACGGCGATGCGGCGAGGGCGGTCAGCCCTCTTCGTGCTGCACCGCGCGGCGGGCGTCCGCGTCGAGGACGCCCCACGAGATCAGCTGCTCGGTCAGGACCGAGGGGGACTGGTCGTAGATGACCGCGAGAGTGCGCAGGTCATCCTGGCGGATGGACAGCACCTTCCCGTTGTAGTCGCCGCGCTGGCTCTGGATGGTGGCCGCGTAGCGCTGCAGCGGACCGGCCTTCTCCGGCGGGACCTGGGACAGTCGCTCCAGGTCGAGCACCAGCTTCGGCGGCGGCTCTGCGGCACCGCCGGGCGTGGTGCCCGGCAGCAGCTCCTGCACCGGCACGCCGTAGAAATCGGCGAGCTCGGCGAGGCGCTGGACGGTCACGGCGCGGTCGCCGCGCTCGTAGGACCCCACGACCACTGCCTTCCAGCGGCCCTGGGACTTCTCCTCGACGCCGTGCAGGGACAGACCCTGCTGCGTGCGGATGGCCCGGAGTTTTGCTCCGAGCTGCTTGGCGTAATCGCTGGACATATGGCTCCCCGGACGGAAACTCGGTGACTCACTGTGAGGTTACGCAGCGTAATCCGGGCTCGTCAAGCGGAAAGCCGCCGACCGGTGCCTGACCTGGGCCGTCCCGGTCTCCTGATACGGTGGGAGACGTACCCCCAGACGTCCTTTAAGACCCGTCCCGTGAGGCGGGGAAGGAGGTCCCCGACCCATGGTCGACGACCGCATCACCAGCGCGAGCACGACGCTCGGCGCGAACGCCCGGGCCGAAGGCACCGGCACCGCCCGTCCCGTGCTCGAAGGCCCCGACATCGCCCGGGTCCTGACCCGCATCGCCCACGAGATCGTCGAACGCGCCAAGGGCGCCGACGACGTGGTGCTCCTCGGCATCCCCACCCGCGGCGTCTTCCTCGCCCGCCGGCTCGCCGACAAGCTCGCCGAGATCACCGGCCGCGCCGCCGCCGTCGGCTCGCTCGACATCACGATGTACCGCGACGACCTGCGGCTGCACCCGCCACGCGCGCTCGCCCACACCGAGATCCCCGGCGACGGCGTCGACGGCCGTCTCGTCGTCCTCGTCGACGACGTGCTCTTCTCCGGCCGCACCATCCGCGCCGCCCTCGACGCGCTAGGCGACATCGGCCGCCCCCGCGCGGTCCAGCTCGCGGTCCTGGTCGACCGCGGCCACCGCGAGCTGCCGATCCGCGCGGACTACGTCGGCAAGAACCTCCCCACCTCGTTGCGCGAGACCGTCAAGGTGCTGCTCGCGGAGGAGGACGGCCGCGACAGCGTGCTGCTCGGCCAGAAGGACCCCGGCCCGCGCGCGGGCCACTCCGCGGACGGTTAGCGCGCCCGCACCAGGACCCTGCACGGGGTCCCTGACGCCCGCGCGCCCGGCCGGGCCCGAACCGCCCCGCCGACCCGAGCGCAGCGCGCCCTGTGACGCGCCACGCGCT
>NZ_JACEGK010000044.1:0-22842 GCF_056859195.1 Streptomyces sp. NH27 | reverse complement strand
GGTCTTACGGGCGCTGGCGCTACGGGCACAGGTCCTACGGGCGCAGGCGCTACGGGTGTTCAGCGGCTACGGGCACCGGCGCTACGGGCGCGGCGGCTGCGGGCGCAGGTCGAGGTTCTGGTAGATCTCCGTGGTCGCCTTGGAGAAGTTCATCGTCATGAAGTGCAGGCCCGGGGCGTCCTCGGCGATCAGCCGGCGGCACATCTCGGTCGCGTGCTCGATCCCGAGCGCCCGGACGGTCTTCGGGTCGTCCTCGGCCGCGAGCATCCGCTCGGCCAGCCGGTCCGGGAAGGCGGCAGTGCTCAGGCTCGGGATACGGCGCAGCGAGCGGACCGTGGTGACCGGCATGATCTCCGGGATGATCGGCGTCACGCAGCCGGCGCCGGCCACCCGGTCGCGCAGGCGCAGGTAGGCGTCCACGTCGAAGAACATCTGGGTGATCGCGTAGTCGGCCCCGGCCCGGCACTTGTCGACGAAGTGGCGGACGTCGCTGTCCCAGTCGGGCGAGCGCGGGTGCATCTCGGGAAAGGCCGCGACGCCGACGCAGAAGTTGCCGGACTCCTTGACCAGCCGCACCAGTTCGGCCGCGTACTCGACGCCCTGCGGGTGCTTCACCCACGGGCCGAGCGGGGCGCCGGGCGGATCGCCGCGCAGCGCCAGCACGTTGCGGACGCCCTGGTCGGCGTACTGGCCGAGGACGTGGCGCAGTTCGGCGACGCTGTGGTCGACGGCGGTGAGGTGGGCGACCGGGGTGAGCGTGGTCTCCTGCGCGATCCGCCCGGTGATGTTGACGGTACGACCGCGGGTCGAGCCGCCCGCGCCGTAGGTCACCGAGACGAAGGTCGGCGACAGCGCCTCCAGCCGCCGGATCGCCGTCCACAGTCCGGCTTCCGCCGCCGCGCTGCGCGGGGGCATGAACTCGAACGAGTAGGAACGGCCGCCCGCGGCGAGCAGGTCGCGGATGGACGGTGCGTGTTCCGCCCGCGTGCTGGGCGCCCCGAAAGCCATACCCGCAGGTTAACGGCCTGGACGCGACGTCCGGCGGATCGTCCACGTGCTGATACCGGCATCGCGGCAGCAGCCGGGCGGGCGTGCTCGGGGCTCCCGCACCGGCCCGCCGCCGGTGGGTCAGTCGCGGGCGTCCTCGGCGCTGCCCGTGCGGCGCAGCAGGTAGGTGTCCATGATCCAGCCGTGCCGGGCGCGGGCCTGCGCGCGGACCTGCCGGATACGGTCTGCGACGTCGGCGAGCCGGCCGGAGAGGAGGATCTCGTCGGGCGTGCCGATGTAGGCGCCCCAGTAGATCCACACGTCGTCGCCCTCGACCTGGGTGAACGACTCGTGGGCGTCGAGCATCACGACGACATCGCCGTCGCCGTCCGCGTCACCGTCGCCGTTCGGGAAGACCTCGGCCAGCCTGCGCGCGGGCGTGATGTGCACGGGCCGGCCGACCTGGTTCAGGCTGGTCCGGTGCCGGGCCGCCAGCGCGGAGACGCTGCTGATCCCGGGCACCACCTCGACGTCGAAGCCGACCGTGCCGCGTGCCGCGATCTCGTCCAGCATGCTCAGCGTGCCGTCGTACAGCGCCGGGTCGCCCCACACCAGGAACGCGCCGGCCTGACCGGGCGCCAACTCGTCCCGGATCAGGCGTTCGCAGGCGTCGGCGCGCCGGGTCCGCCAGTCGTGGACCGCGGCCGTGTACGCCCCGCGGCCCGCCGCCGACCGGTCGCGCGGTGGGTCGTCCATCTCGACGACGCGGTACGGCGCGTCCGTGTGCTCGTCGATCACGCTGCGCCGGAAGTCCGTCAACGACGACTTCTGCGGGCCCTTGCCGATGAGGAAGAAGACGTCGGCGCGGCGGATGGCCCGCACCGCCCCGAGCGTCAGGTGGTCGGGGTCGCCGGCTCCGATGCCGATGACGAGGAGGTGGCGCTGCTCCGTGCTCATCTGCGGGCTTTCCAGGTGTGAATGGTCGAAAAGCCGCTGGTCCGCGGCTGCCGCGCCCTGTTCTGGGCGCGCTGCACGAAGCGTACGCTGCCCCGCGCGCGTGCCGGCCGGTGGCATCCCGCAGCGCCGTGCCCGGCGCCGGGATCAGCTCCTCCCAACTGAACCCGGCGACCACCTTCTGACGCCGGTAGCCCAGCGCCCCCGCGGTCCCGCGCCGCCGGCCAGGTCGGCTTGTCGCCCTGGCCGGCGGCAGCGGTCCGCGCGTACCGTTCCGGCTCAGCGGCTGACGCCGTTCCACGCCGGGAGGGCCGCGCCGCGCGCGCCCGGGTACGCGGTGAACAGGCCGCCGTCGGGGCCGCCCGCGGTGATCAGCAAGGTGGCGAGGTCGGGCCCGGCGAAGGCCACGCTGGAGGCGCACGAGGCGGGGACGCGCACGGTGGCCAGCAGCCGTGCGGCCGGCGAGTAGCAGCGCACCTCGCCCGCGCCCCACACCGCCAGCCACACGTTGCCGTCGCGGTCCACGCACAGGCCGTCCGGCAGGCCGCCGTCGACCGCGAGGAAGTCGCGGCGCTCGCCGGTCCGGCCGTCCGCCGGATCGTATCCGCGCACCCGGACCAGGCCGGGGACGGTGTCCACGCTGTACATCAGCCGGCCGTCGGGCGACCAGGCCAGCCCGTTGGAGCAGGTCAGATCGGTGTCGAGGGCGGCCGGCCGACCGTCGCCGGCCAGCCGGACCAGGATGTCCTCGCCGCGGCGACCGTCGAGTGCGGTGCTCCCGACCAGGAACCGTCCCGCCGGGTCGCAGCCGCCGTCGTTCAGCCGCCCCGGCGTCCCGTACGGCAGCACGCGGGCGCCGGCCCGGCGGGTCCCGTTCGGGAGCAGGACGGTGAGGCCGTACCGGCCGGCGACGAGCAGGCGGCCGTCGGCGGCGCAGGCCACCGCGCCGACCGTGCCCGGGAACCGGTGCCGCCGTACGACCTCCACCCCGCCGGGCCGCAGCCGCCCCTCATGGACCTGGCCGGCCTCGATATCGACCCAGAGCAGCCGTTCGCGAGGCGCGTCCCAGACCGGGCCCTCGGCCAGCCGGAAGCCGCCGGTCAGCACCGGCCGGGCGTCGAACGTCAGCACGCCGTCACCGGGCGGCCCCGGCCGCGGACCGCACGGCGGCGCCGGACAGCGGCGCACACCCGGCCGGCTGCGCGCCCTCACGCATCGGCGCACAGCGAGCGGTGCCGGCCGAGGCCGTCGATCTCCATCTCCATCACGTCGCCCGCGGACAGGTAGGGGAAGCGGCCGGAGAGCGCGACACCCTCGGGCGTACCGGTGTTGACCAGGTCCCCGGGTTCAAGGACGAGGTACTGGGACAGATGGCGGATGATCTCCGCGACGCCGAAGATCATGTCGGCGGTCGAAGAGTCCTGCCGGGGCTCGCCGTTGACCCAGGAGCGCAGCCGCAGCGCCTGCGGGTCGGGCACCTCGTCGGCGGTCAGCAGCCACGGGCCGAGCGGGTTGAACGTCTCGCAGCTCTTGCCCTTGGACCACTGGCCGCCGGGGGTCTCCAGTTGGAAGGCCCGCTCCGAGACGTCGTTGCCGACCGCGTAGCCGGCGACGTACGCCAGCGGGTCGTCGTCCTCGGTGAGGTAGCGGGCGCGGCGGCCGATCACCGCGGTCAGCTCCACCTCCCAGTCGGTCTTCTTCGCGCCGCGCGGGATCAGCACGGTGTCCTGCGGGCCGACCACCGTGTTGGGGCTCTTGTGGAACAGGATCGGCTCGGTGGGCGGTTCGGCCCCCGACTCACGGGCGTGGGCCGCGTAGTTCTGGCCGATGCACAGCACCGCGCCGGGCCGGGCCACGGGTGCGCCGGTGCGCTGCCCCGCGATCTCGGCCGCCGGCAGTTCGGGCAGCCGGCCGGCGGCCAGCGCCTCGCGGGCCCGCGAGATGCCGTCCGCGGCAAGGAAGGCGGGGTCGATGTCGGCGGTGAGACCGGACAGGTCGTACGTCCTGCCGTCGGCGGTGCCGAGGACGGGGCGTTCGCCATCGGGCGGCCCCAGGCGCATCAGGCGCATAGCTGCTCTCTCTTCGTGAATCGTGAACACGGTTCGGGTGCGGGTCAAGAAGGTTCAGGCCGCGGCGAGATGGCGCGGGTGCCGGGCCGACCGGTCCGGCCCGGCCCGGCCCGGCCCGCGAGGCTACTCGACGCGTTCCAGGGCGTCGCGCCCCACCTGGTGCAGCAACTCCCGCCCGCTCAGATGGCGTTCGATCTCCGCGACGGTGCTGTCGCCCAGCGCGTGCCGGCCCTCGACCGTGGCGGCTGCCTGATGGGGCGTCAGGATGACGTTGGGCAGGGTGCGCAACGGGTGCTCGGCGGGCAGCGGTTCGGCGTCGTAGACGTCGAGTGCGGCGTCGATCCGGCCGGTGCGCAGCTCGTCCAGCAGCGCGGCCTCGTCCACCAGCCACGACCGGGCGGTGTTGACCAGTCCGGCACCGTCGGGGAGCAGTGCCAGCTCCCGCCGCCCCAGCAGGTGCCGGGTCTCGGCGAGAGCGGGTGCGTGCACCGCGGTGATCCGGCTGGTGGCCAGCACCTCGTCGAGTCCGGCCACCCGGACGCCGAGCGCGTCGGCGTCCGCGGGGCCGAGGTAGGGGTCGGTCACGGTGACCTCGGCGCCGAGCGCCCGGACCAGCTCGATGTACGCGCGTCCGGTGCGGGAGGCACCGATCACGCCGATCGGGCAGCCGAGGATCTGGTGGCGTTCGGGCGCCGCCTCGGCCTGCGCCCAGGGGGCTCCGCCGCGCAGCGCGTGGTCGAAGCGGTGGATGCGGTGCAGCAGCGCGAGGGTGAAGGCCAGCGCCACCTCGGCGACCGGGCGGGCCATCGCGGCGCCGGCCTGGGTGACGCGTACCCCCCGGTCGAAGACAGCCTGGGTCGCGTACGGGCTGACCGCGCCGCCGGTGTGTGCCAGCAGCCCCAACCGCGGTGCGTGCGCGAGGAGTTCGGCGTCGAGTTGGGCGGTGCCCCAGCCGGTGACGAGGAGGTCGGCGTCGGCCAGTGCGGCCGCCAGCGCGGACCGGTCGCCGGGCCGGTCGAGCAGGATCGGGTCGGTCAGATGGGCCAGCCGCTGCCAGGCGTCCGCGGTGAACAACTGCTCGCGCAGCGCGGGCGCCATCGCGACCACGGCGACGGGCCGCCGCCCGGTCCGTTCCGACTGCTGCGGCCGCTGCGGCGCGTCCGGCCGTCCGACGTCAGCGGAGCCAGTCATCACGGTGCTCCGCCACGAAGTCGTCGTCGGTCACCCAGGGGTAGGCCGCCGCGACCCGGGCGATCTCCTCGGCCTGCCGGGGCGAGAGCCGTTCGGCGGGGTCCAGGCACCAGGTGCCGGCCAGCAGGCCCTGCCGGCGCAGCACTTCGTGCACCCCGGGGATGCAGCCGCGGAAGGCGTTCCGCACGTCGAAGACCGCCGCGTTGGCCTCGCTCAACTGCGGCGCCCTGCGCAGCAGATCGGTCATCAGCTGCTGGTCGCCGGCCCGCGCCGCGCGCACCTGCGCCAGCATCTGGACCGCGCTCGACGTCCATACGGCCCACTGGCCGAGCAGCCCGCCGGCGAACCAGCGCAGGTCGCCGCCGGAGGTGCGGTAGGGGGTGAGCAGGTCGGTGAGGATCGCGTCGTCGTTGCCGGTGTAGAGGGCGACTTCCTGGGCGCGGTCGCTCGCGGCGACGGCGGCGATCACCTCGGCGGTCCGGTACCGGTCGAAGGGCGCGGCCTTGATCGCCACCACGGACGGGATGTCGGCGAACGCCCGCCAGTAGTCGGCCGACAAGTAGCGTCCGCCGACGGCCTCTTGGAGGTAGAAGCCGACGACGGGCAGCACCTCGCCCACGGCGCGGGCCCGGTCCAGCAGTCCGGTCTCGTCGGCGCCGGGCACCGCGGGGCTCAACAGCACCGCGTCGTAACCGAGTTCGGCGGCGAGTTCGGCCTCGGCGACGGCCTGCGCGGTGTAGCCGCAGGCGCCGGCGACCTTGACCACCGGCCGGCCGGCCTCCTTGTCGGCGGTCTCGGCGGCGAGTTCGAGCACCGGGCGGAACAGGCCGACGGCGGCGTCCCTGATCTCGAACTGGGTGGTGTGCACGCCGACGGCGATCCCGCCGGCGCCCGCGGCCAGGTAGTAGCGGGTCAGGGCGCGCTGGCGCCGCTCGTCCAGGCGCCGTTCGGCGTCCAGGGCGAGCGGGTGGGCCGGTATGACGGTCCCGGCGGCGAGCAGGTCGAGCGCGCTCGCCGCGCCGGGGGCGCCGTCGGGACCGGTGGAGCGACCGGAGCCGTCGGCGCCGTCGTGGGAGAGGCCGGCGGGAGCGGTGGCGCTCTCGTGGTTGCGGGAGGACACGGTGGGTCAGAACCTTCCGTCGCGGACGTGGAACTTGGTGGGCCGGCCCGACAGCGGCAGCCCGCGCCGAATCCACTCGGCCTGCCAGCCGACAAGCGTGCGCAACGGCACCGGCGGATAGCCGAACAGCGCGTGGCAGCGGCTCGCATCTGACAGCAGCGCCGTGCCGGACTCCTGACCCGTCGTCAAGGATGCCTGGTCCAGGGCTGTTTCGGCGGACGTCCCGGCGCCGGTCCGGCCGAACTCCTCGGCGAACAGGTGGGCCAACCGCCGTACCGAGGCGGTCTCCGGTCCGGTGAGGTTGACGGTGAACGCCTCCGCGTCGGCGTGCAGCAGCGCGCGCAGGGCGACTTCGTTGGCGTACCCCTGCCAGACCACGTTGGCGTGGCCGGTGGTGACGTCCACCGGCTCGCCGGCGTGCACGGTCGAGGCGATGTCGGCGAGCACCCCGTAGCGCAGGTCGATCGCGTAGTTGAGCCGGAGCAGCGCGACGCGGGTGCCGTGCTCGGCCGCGTGGTAGCCGAAGACACGTTCGCGACCGAGGCAGGACATGGCGTACTCGCCGACCGGGCCGACCGGGTCGGTCTCGGTGGAGCCGGCCGAGGCGGTGTCGACCAGCGGGTAGACGTTGCCGGTGGAGAAGGCGGAGATCCGCGCGTCGCGGTAACGGCGGGCGATCCGGTCCGGCAGCGCCGCGTTGACCGCCCAGGCGTGGGCGGGGTTGCCCGCGGAGCCGAACTTGGCGCCGACCATGAAGACCGCGTTGCCCGCGTCGGGCAGCCCGGCCGGGTCGCCGTCGAGCAGGTCGAAGGCGACCGGGTGGACGCCCTCGGCGGCGAGCGCGTCGGCCGCCGCCCGGTCCGACCAGCGGGAGACGGCGTGTACGGCGAGGTCACCGCGGCCGGCCGCGTCCAGCGCCCGGCGGGCGAGCCGGCACAGGCTGGGGCCCATCTTGCCGCCCGCGCCGAGCACGACCAGGTCGCCGTCGAGACGGGCGACGTCGGCCACCAGGGCGGGCGAAGGGGTGGCGAGGAGGTCTTCGAGCTGCTGCTCGCCGGCGGGGAAGTCGGCCAGGCCGGGGCGTATGGACGCGAGTTGCGCCGCAGGCGTGGACGTGGGCGTGGACGTGGAGTTGTGGGGCATGTGCGTGGTCATCCTTTGACGGCCGAACCGGTGACGCCTTCGGTGAAGTAGCGCTGGCCCGCCATGTAGGCGGCGAAGATGGGGACGAAGGCGATCACCGATCCGGCGAGCACCTGGCTGAGGGGCACCTGCTGCTGTTGCAGCGACGCGATGCCGACGGTGAGGGTGCGCATGTCGCTGCTCTGGCCCATGATCAGCGGCCAGAGGAAGTCGTTCCAGTGCCACAGGAAGACGAAGGTGCCGAGGGTGGCGAGGATCGGCTTGAGCAGCGGCAGCACGATGCTGACGAAGATCCGCAGTTCGCTGCAGCCGTCCAGCCGGGCCGCCTCGAACATCTCGTCCGGGAGGTCCTTGATGAACTGCCGCATCAGGAACACCGCCTGGGCGTTGGCGAGGGTCGGGATGATCAGGCCCCAGTAGGTGTCCACGCCGCCGAGTTTCGCCATCATGATGAAGGTCGGGATCATGGTGACGTGGTACGGGACCATGACCATGGACAGGAAGGACCAGAACATGGCCTCCCTGCCGCGGAACCGCTTCTTCGCGAAGGCGTATCCGGCCAGCGCGGCCAGCACCAGCACGCCGACCACCGACACCAGCGAGTAGATCAGGGTGTTGAGCAGCCAGCGCGGCACGTCCTGCGCGTCGAGCACGGCGCTGTAGGAGGACCCGCTGAGGTGCCAGGGCAGGAGGCTGCCCGGGAGCGAGACCGCGGCGCCGGGCTTCAGCGACAGCACGAGCATCGCGTAGAACGGGAAGACCGTCACCACGGACGCCACCGCGAGCAGCACGCCGCGCACGATCCGCCCGGCGGGGCTCGGCTTCAACGCCCCGGGTACGGTGTCGCGTTCGCGGGGCTCGCGGGAGCGGGCCGAGCGGCGCGGCCACCAGCCGCCGGCGGCCCGGTGGTCGGTGCCGGCGGAGGCGGAAGCGGAACCGTTGGGGCCGGAGTTGGGGCCGGAGTCGGGACCGGAGCTGAGATCCGAGTTGGGGCCCGAGTTGAGATCCGGGTTGGGGCCCGCGCCCGCCTCGGCGGCCCCGGCGGCCTTGTTCGCCATGGTCACTTCTCCTTTCCGAGCACCAGTCGCTGCACGAGCGCCACGACCACGGTCATCACGAACAGCACGCAGCCGATCGCGCTGGCGTAGCCGAGGTCGCTGTATTTGAAGCCGGCGTCGTAGAGCTGGTACACGAGGCTGTAGCTGGCGTTGGCCGGGCCGCCGCCGGTCATCACGTAGATGGCGTCGAAGATCTGGAAGCTGTTGGTGGTCTCGATGACCGCCAGGAAGAAGAAGGCCGGCTTCAGTTGCGGGGCCACGATGTAGCGGAACCGCTGGAAGGGCCCCGCGCCGTCCATCAGCGCGGCCTCCTCCAACTCCCTTGGCACGTCCTGGAGTCGGGCGAGCAGGATGAGCATGCCGTAGCCGCAGCGCGACCAGATGCCGACCAGGGCGATCGCCGGCAGCACCAGGGCCGAGTCGGTGAGCCAGGACTGGTCCGGCAGGCCGATCCAGCCCATGATGTCGGACCAGGGGCCCTTGGTGGAGAAGATCCAGATGAAGACGGTGGACGCCAGGATCAGGCTGGTGACCACCGGCAGGAAGAAGATCGACCGGAAGAGCCGGGAGCCGCGGAACGCCCGCCGGGTGAGCAGCGCCAGCCCCAGCGAGGCGAGGATGGTGAACGGCACCGCCAGCACGCTGTAGACGACGGTGACCCGCAGCGAGGACCAGAACAGCGGGTCGTGCATCATCCGCTGGAAGTTCTGCAGTCCGGTGAAGTGGGTGGTGTCGCCGATGGTGTAGTCGGTGAAGCCGAGCACCAGCCCGGCGATGCCCGGCCCGAACCGGAAGACCAGGAAGAGCAGGAAGCAGGGCAGCACGAACAGCAGCCCGATCCGGGCCTCCCGGCGCGCGTGCGGTCCGCGTCGGTTCTTCTGCGGGCGGGTGGTACGTTCCGCGACTGCGGCCACGGGACCTCCTTCGGGAGCGACGGGTGCTGCCGGACCTCGCCGGCTGGTGGGGCGGACGATCAGGGCGTACCGGCGATCAGGGCGTACGGATGATCAGCGGGTACGGGCGATCAGCGGGTAGAACGGATGATCAGCGCTTGCGGGCGATCAGCTGGTCGGCGGCCTTGGCCGCGTCGTCGAGCGCCTTCTGCGGGGTGGTCTTGCCGAGCAACGCGGCCTGGATCTGCGGGGCGAGCAGGCCCATCACGTCGCGCGCGGACTTGTTGAGCGGGCCGACGTCGGTGCTGCTCAGCACCTTCTCGGTGGCTTCCTGGAGCTGGTCGCCGGGGTAGAGCGCCGCCGCGTCGGTGCGCGGCGAGAAGTACCCGCCCGGCTTCTGCAGGCCCGCGGTGTTCTTCGGCTGCGACACGTACGAGATCCACTTGCCGGAGAGCTTCTGGTTGGCACCCTTGAAGACCGCGAGGGTGCCGACGGTGCCGTACGCCACCGACTTGGTGCTGCTCAGCGCCGGGCCGACCTTGATGTTCTCCTTGCCCCAGAACGGCTCGACCTCGGCCGCGGTGTTCTGCCAGGTACAGGCGACCTTGTTCTTGGCGAGGTCGGTCTGCTCGATCTGCGGGGTGGTGGTGACCAGGTCCTTGGGCGTCCAGCCGTTGTCCACGAAGGTCTTGAGCCAGGTGAGCGCCTTGACGCCGGCCGCGCTGTTGAAGGTGGCCTTCTTGCCGTCGGCGGAGAACACGTCACCGCCGGCCTGCCACAGCAGCGGGTAGAAGGTCATGTTGAGGGTGGCGGTGGTGTCGCCGCTGTAGCTGGTCGCGTAGAAGCCCTTGGCCTTCAACTTGGGCGCGAGCGCGGCGAGCTGGTCCCAGGTGGTCGGGTAGGAGGTCTCGCCGATCGCGTCGAAGACCTTCTTGTCGCACAGCAGCGGGTAGCTGGACATCAGCACGGGGGCGGCGAGCGGTTGGCCGTCCACGGTGACCGCCTTCAGCGCGGCCGGGCGGTAGGCCGCCTTGTCCGCGGCCGGCATCCACTTGGCGGCCGGGATCAGGTTGCGCTGGTAGGCGGAGAGCTGGTCGGGGATCAGGTACGCCACGTCGGGGCCCTTGCCTGCGGCGAGCGCGGTGGCCAGCGCGGTGTCCCGGTTGGCCCACGGGTAGGTGGAGACCTTCACGGTCACACCGGGGTTCTCCTTCTCGAACCCCTTGACCAGGCCGTCCCAGTAGGCGGCGTTGGCCTTCGGGTCGTTGATCACCGGGTACACCCAGGTGTTGATCGTCTTCTTCGAGCTGGACCCGGAACCGGTGCTGGATCCGCAGCCGGCCACGGCGGTGGCGGCAAGGGCGGCGGCAACGGCGAGGGCGGCGGTGTTACGGCGTCTCACGGTGGTTCTCGCTTTCCGGAGCGTGGAGCGTGACGGTGGGTGGTCGTACGGGCGCGGGTGGGGCTGCGGTGCCGTGCGGGCGAAGCTCGCGGGTGCGGGCGGGGCGGTTGCGGCGTGCGGGCGGTTGCGGCGTGCGGGCGGTTGCGGCGTGTGTCGTGCGGCCGGTCAGCGCAGCGGAACGGTCTCGACCGTGCCGTGGTGCCGGGACCGTTCGGCGGCGAAGGCCGCCAGGTGGCTGCCGAGGGACTCGACCGGGCCGGAGCGGATGTGGGAGCGGTCGCCGGTGGCGAGCGCGGTGACGAAGGACTCGATCAGGACCCGGTCGCCGCCGCCGTGGCCGTCCGCGGCGTTGGAGCCGCTCGCACCGACGTCGAGCACCTGGGTGGTGTCGTCGCGGAAGTCGTGCACGGTGACCCGCTCGCCGTCGCCGCGCAGCCAACCGTGGCTGCCGAAGATCCGGGTCTGGCGGTGGGTCTGCTCGGTGAAGGCGGTCATGGTGAAGACCGCGGTGGCGCCGCCGGACAGCTGCATGGCGACCACCTGGTTGTCGACCACGTCGTTGTCCGCGCGGTACACGCACCGTCCGTACGGGCCGGTGCGCAGCGCCTCGGTGAGGACCTCCTCGTCCTGCGGGCCGGCGGCGTGCGCGGTCACGTGGTCGATCGGCCATGCGCCGCCGGTGGTGCGCAGCGCCGGGTAGTACAACTTGGGCGCGGAGTAAGGGCAGTTCGGCTCGACCGGGCAGTCCAGGCAGTTGGCGGCGGCGCCCGCCGGGGCGTTCTCCGGGCGGAAGTGGGCGAGCGAGCCGAAGCTCGCCACCGTCTCGATCCGGCGGCCGGTGACATACGCGATCCAGTCCAGGTCGTGGCTGGACTTGGCGAGGATCATCGGCGAGGAGTGGTCCTCGCGGCGCCACGGGCCGCGGACGTAGCTGTGCGCGTAGTGCCACCAGCCGACCGGTTCCAGGTGGTCGAGTCCGGTGATGGTGCCGAGGACACCGCTGTCCACCACGCTCTTCACCAGGTCGGTGTACGGGGTGTAGCGCATCACGTGGCAGACCGCGAAGGGCACGCCGGCCGCCTCGACGCCCTCGACGATGGCGCGGCACTCGGCCTCGGTGGGGGCCAGCGGCTTCTCGGTCAGGATGGCGTACCCGGCCCGCGCGAGGGCGAGCACCGGTTCGGCGTGCGCGCGGTCCTGGGTGGCCACGATCACGCCGTCGGCCGGCGGACCGCCGTTCGCCTCGGTCGCGGCGAGCAGTTCCCGCCAGTCGCCGTACCCGGTCGCCGACGGTACGAGGGCGCGTGCCTCCGGTCGCGGGTCGGCGACGGCGACGATCCGGGCGCGCTCGGGGTGGTCGCGAATCCATGCGGCGTAGGTCAGCCCGCGGTTGCCGGCGCCCACGAGGGCGATCCGCACCGGGCGCCCCTCGATCGGGGTGCCGCCGTTGCTGCTCTGGTCGGTGGACATGGTCTCTCTCTCACGGTGGGCGCGAAGGGTCGGCGGGCAGTTCGGCGGGAAGGCGCCGCGGAGCACAAGTGGCTTGCCCGGTGCCCGTGTTGGTCAACAGCGTTGCGCGGACGCCGGGTTGGTCAACGGCGTTGCGCGGCAGCCGGGTTGGCGAGCGGGGCGGCGTGGGCCGGGCCGGCCGGGCTCGTGACGGGCCCGGCCGGCGTTCTCAGATCAGCAGGTTCCCCGCGGTGTGCCGCACCCGGTCGCCCTCGGCGGGCATCTTGGTGCGGGTCACGCCGTCCTCGGTGCAGCCGGTGTGCAGCAGGTGGCTGTTCCCGGTGAAGGCGGCCGGGTCGAGTTCGAGGCGGCCGCCGGCGAAGGCCGAGCCGCCGGCGCGGTAGTGGTTGACGCCGTCGGTGATCAGCAGGTGTGCGGTCCTCCCGTCCGCGGCGCGGGAGTCGATGCCGTCGAGCTGCCAGCTGACGGTGCGGTCCGCGCCGCTGCGGGCGAGGAAGGCGGCCGAGCTGTTGCCGCCGCCGAAGCGGGCGCCGCCGTCGATCCACAGCCGCTGGTCCTTGGCGGACTTCAGCATCAGGCCGGTGTTGCTGAAGGTGCCGCCGTGCACCGCGGTGTCGGCGTGCGCGACCGTGCTGGGGCCGGCGTCCGCCGTGGCTCCGGTGAAGGTGCAGTGGTCGAGGACCAGGTCGCCGGTGCCGTTGAACTGCGCGCCGTCCAGGTCCTTCAGGGTGACCCGCAGCAGGTGCACGTCGGAGCTGACGGTGGCCGCGGTGACCTCGGACGCCTTGCTCTGGGTGAAGGCCGAGTCGGCGATCACGGTGGGCCGCTTCGACCGGTTCGAGGACTGGGAGATCACCAGCGGGCCGGAGGCGACGCAGCCGCGCAGCTGGGCGCCGTCGGAGTTCACCCAGATCATCCCGGAGTTGGGCTGGGCGTTGCCGATGACGAGCATGTCCTCCAGCGTCAGGTCGATGACGTTGGTCCTGGCCACGAACCACGAGCAGGCGTGCTTGCGGACGGTGACCCGCTTGGCCGCGCCGCCCCAGGCCGCGCCGGAGTTGGCGAACGTCATCAGGCCGGAGTTGCCGGTGTAGGTCAGGTCGTGCTCGAACTGCCCGTGGGTGACGAAGGGGCCCTGGTCGTCGCCGTCGCCGTGGCAGTTGGTGACGTAGCCGTAGGCGGAGGCGGTCCAGTCGTTGAGGTGCCGGGCGTTGGCGACGTGGCAGTCCTCGACGTGGCCGTACAGGCAGTAGATCTGCTGGGTGAGGTAGCCGGCGCCGCCGTAGGTGACCGAGGCCGGGTTCTTCAACTGGCACTCGGAGGTGCGGAAGTACGTACACCAGCGGCGGATGATCACCGGCCAGAAGGTGCCGGTGGCGTCGATGCCGGAGACGTCGCAGGAGACGGCGTACTCGAAGGCGAGCGGGTGCGAGCCGGTCTCGGTGTCGTCGTCGGCGACGTCCGGCACGCCCTCGAAGACCATGTTGCGTACGTGGACGCGCTCGACCGGTTCGACCCGGGTCCAGGTGAAGGTGCGCCCGGCCGCCAGCTCCCAGCCGATCTTGTAGTTGACCCGGATGTGCGTGCCGTCCACGATCTCGGTGACCTGGACGAGCTTTTGCACCTCCTTCTCGTACAGCCCGGTGCCGGCGGCGGCGTCGATCTCCACGCTCCACCACTGGCCGAGGGCGAAGGACTTGCTCGACGGCACCTCGAAGATGTCGGCGAGGTCGGGCATCGCGGCGGACAGCTGGGACTTGACGGTGGTGCTGGTCACCTTGCCGAGGAAGTACAGCACCGCGCCGAACGGGTTGTTGTACGCGTTCTTCTCGATCCCGGTGGTGGTGACCTTGTTGCCGCCGAAGTCGAGTTCGAGCCGGGAGCGGGTGAAGGTGTGGCGCTTGGTGAAGTTGAGGTCGGTGTGCGCCTCGATCCGGTACACGGCGGGGTCGTCGACCATGGCGTCCAGCGCGGCGTCGGCCGGGGTGGAGGCGTCGAAGACGCCGAACTGGCGGAAGTCCAGCAGGCCGTCGTGGACCATGCGCCAGCGGCCCTTGCCGGTGTGGCCGGCCGGGCGGAGCACGGTGCCGCCGTTGGGCGCGGTGCTCGCGGTGGCGTCCCAGCGGGCGACCAGGCCGCCGCCGTCGCCGGGCGCGCGGTAGCCGGAGACGAGCGCGACCGTGCCGTTCGTGAGCGGCTTGGGGTCGAGCGCGAGCAGCCGGGCGACGGTGTCGGCGGTGAGCGGCGTGGCCGCGTGGCCGGCCGGTTTCGCCGCACCGGAGCCGGGGCCGGCGGCCGACGCGGTGCCGGCACCGGCGGCGACTGCCGTGGTGGTGGCCGCGAGCAGCAGCCCGCCGATACCGCCGGCCCGCAGCAGCTTGCGGCGGGAGGTGTCGGTACGGCTCGGCTCGGGGCTCGATTCGGGGCTCTGGTCGGCGGTGGAACCCGGCACGGGGCCAGGGGAAACGTTCACGGTGTGCCTCAGCCTTCGATGGGCCTGGGGGTGAGGACGAATCCCGTGACGCTTGCCGGATATGCGGATGGCGGTGCGGACCGGTGCGGGAAAAGCGCAGACCAGGGGCAGGGTGCTTGCGCGGCACCGTCCGACGGGGCGAGACGCTATGCCCCTGCCGGTGAATTGGTCAAGACCCCGCGGTGGCCGTTGTGCGGCTGTCGGACGTCGCCCCGGCATTGCCATGACCCAGGCTCTGACTGATCCGATCGGCGAAGTCCCTTACCTGGAGGCCGAGTTCGCGGAACCGCCAGCCGGGCAGATCGAGCTTGAGGCCGGTGATGCTGATCGCGCCGGCACATCGGTCCCGGTGGTCGCGGACCACGCTGCCGATGCAGAAGATCCCGTCGGCGTCCTCCTCGTCGTCCAGCGCGTAGCCGGTGGCGCGGACGTCGGACAGGTGGGCGAAGAGCGTCGCCTCGTCGGTGATGGTGCGCGAGGTGCGGCGGGGCAGCCCGGTGCGGGCGACGAGTTCCCTGGCCTGTTGCTCGGGCATCGCGGCCAGCAGCGCCTTGCCGATCCCGGTGCAGTGCGGCAGTTCGCGGGCGCCCATCCGCAGGTCCAGCCGCAGGCCGCCGCCGGAGTCGACCTGGTCGATGATCACCGCCTGGCCGTCCTGCGGTACCGCGACCCGGGAGGCCATGCCGGTGGCGGCGGTCAGCTCGCGCAGCAGCGGGCGGGCCACGTCCCGTAGCGAGACCTGCGCCTGGGCCCGGTCGCCGAGCCGGGCCAGCGACATCCCCAGCCGGTAGCGGCGGTTCATGCCCTCGCCCTCGTCGGCCACCAACCCGTAGTGCCGCAGGGTCTGTAGCAGGCCGAAGGCGGCGCTCTTCGAGACGCCGCTGCGCTGGGCGACCTCGGTCACGCTGAGTCCGGCGCCAGGTCCGCCGGCGGCGAGCACCTCCAGCAACTCCGCGGCTCTCGCCACGGTCTTCACCAGGTACTTCGGCTCCACCCCCGGCCCACGGCCCCGCCCGTCTTCGAGCCCGCTCTCAACACTGTTCTGCATAGCGAAACAGTTTACCACCGGGCACCCCTTGACCGAGGCGCGAGGCCGGTTCTAAGATCAGCCCACTGTTCGGATATTCAGAACAGTGTTCTTGAAAATCGTTCCTTCAGTGCAGCGAACGAATCCTGCGACGACTTGCCGGGCGGATGGCGTCCTGCGGTCCCGGCCGGGCAGGGCCGGGACCGTCACCCACAGCATCGACGCGAGGAGCACCACATGACGCTCGCCGAGCGGGCCCGCCGGGTGATACCGGGCGGTGTCAACAGCGGCCAGCGCAGCATTCCCGGCCTCACCGATCTGGTGATCTCCCGTACCGCGGGGTCCCGGTTCTGGGACAGCGAGGGCCGGGAATTCACCGACTACCACGCCGCGTTCGGGCCGCCGCTGCTCGGCCACAACGACCCCGACGTCGCCGCCGCGGTCGCGGACGCCTCGGGCCGGCTCGGTCTCACCGGGGTCGCGGTCACCGAGGCCGAGGTGGTCCTCGCCGAGCAACTGGCCGAACTGATCCCGTCGATCGAGCAGGTGCTGCTGACCAGCACCGGCAGCGAGGCGACCTTCCACGCGCTGCGGGTGGCCCGGGCGGCCACCGGGCGCCGCCTGGTGGTGAAGTTCCAGGGCTGCTACCACGGTTGGCACGACGCGGTCAGCCTCAACGTCATCTCGGCCCCGGACCGGGTCGGCCGGCACGACCCGACCTCCACCGGCATCCTGCCCGAAGTCCTCGACGCCACCTTGGTGTTGCGCTTCAACGACGTCGCCGCCGTACGCCAGGCGTTCGCCGAGCACGGCACCGACATCGCCGCGGTCATCGTGGAACCCATCCCGCACAACGTCGGCGCACTGCTGCCCACCGAGGAGTTCCTGCGCACGCTGCGCGAGGAGTGCACCGCGGCCGGCAGCGTGCTGGTCTTCGACGAGGTGATCACCGGCTTCCGGCACGCCCTCGGCGGCTACCAGGCGATCTCCGGCGTCACCCCGGACCTGACCACCCTCGGCAAGGCCATCGCCAACGGCGCCCCGATCGGCGCGCTCGGCGGCCGCGCCGACCTGATGGAGCAGTTCAGCAGCCGCCCCGGCGGCCCGGTGTTCTTCGCCGGCACCTACAACGGCCACCCGCTGCCGGTCGCCGCCGCCCTGGCCACCATCGGCAAGCTGCGCGAACAGCCGGTGCACGAGCACGTCTTCCGGCTGGGGACGCGGGTGCGCACCGAACTCACCGCGCTCTACCAGCGGATCGGCGTGCCCGCCGTGGTGACCGGCTACGGCTCGGTCTTCGTCAGCTACTTCATGCCGGGCCCGGCCCCGCTCAGCTACGACGACCTGCTCGCCAACGACACCGCACTGTTCATCGGCTACCGACGCCGCCTCATCGAGCACGGCATCTTCGAGCTGCCGCTCAACCTCAAGCGCAGCCACCTGTCCTACGCGCACACCGACGCGGACGTGGACCGCCTGCTGGAGGCGACCGAAGCGGCCGTCAAGCGCACCCTCGCCGAGGGCGGCCCGAGCGACCTCGCGCACGTGTCCACCATGGGCGGCGCGGGCACCGCGACGGGAGCCCGCTGATGCTGACCGTGAACACCACCCGGCCGGCCGGCCCGGCCGGCCGGATCAGCAAGGTCGAGACCCTCCAACTGGGCACCGCCTGGCGTGACTTCGGCTATGTCCGGATCCACACCGACCAGGGCCTGACCGGTGTCGGCGAGATCACCCACCCCTACCGGGTGGACGAGACCTGCCGGCTCGCCGAGGCGATGGGCCACCGGCACCTGCTGGGCGCCGACCCGTTCGACGTCGAAGAGCTCTGGCTGCGCATGTACCAGGGCGACTTCCTGCGCGGCGGCGACATCGGCGGCATCGTCGTATCCGGCGTGGACCAGGCGCTGTACGACCTGATGGGCAAGGCGCTGGGCGTGCCCGCCTACCGGCTGACCGGCGGCGCCACCCGCGACCGGGTCCGGGTCTACGCCAACGGCTGGTACACCGGCGAGCGCGAGCCGGCCGAGTTCGCCGCCAAGGCGAAGGAGACCGTCGCCAAGGGCTTCACGGCGCTGAAGTTCGACCCGTTCGGCGCGGGCCTGCACGAGCTGGAACGCGCCGAACTGCGCCGCTCGCTGGCGCTGGTCGCCGCGGTGCGCGAGGCGGTCGGCCCCGAGGTGGACCTCTTCGTCGAGGGCCACGCCCGGTTCGCGATGGCCACCGCCCGGCGGCTGGTGCACGAGCTGGCGCCGTACGACATCGGCTGGTTCGAGGAACCGCTGCCGTGGACGCACATCGAGCGCTACGCGGAGTTGCGGCAGATCGCGACGTTCCCGATCTCCGGTGGCGAGCACTTCCACAACCGCTACGAGTACAAGCAGCTCTTCGCGAGCAACGCGGTGGACATCGTGCAGCCCGACCTGTCGATGGCCGGCGGCTTCACCGAACTGCGGAAGATCGCCGCGCAGGCCGACGCGCACGGCATGCTCGTCGCCCCGCACAACTCCAACTCGCCGCTGTGCACCACCGCTTCGGTGCACGCCACGCTCGGGATCACCAACCTCAAGATCCTGGAGACCTTCGACGGGCTGCTCGAACCGTATGTCTTCGAGGCGGTCCGCGGCGCGCTCCCGATCACCGACGGCCACATCGAGCTGCCGACCGCACCCGGGCTCGGCATCGAACTGGTCGACGAGGTCTTCGCCGAGCACCCGCCCACGCACCGCTTCTGGAACATGTTCGCGGACGGCTGGGAGAAGAGGAACCGCACATGATCGTCGACGTGCACTCCCATCTCTTCCGGCACAGCCACGACTTCGACGACGCCTTCCGCGCCGAGTCCGCCCGTGCGCACGCCGGCGAGGTGGACCTCACCGTGCGGTACGAGGACTACGCGGCGAGCGCGCCGGAGGGCACCCGCACCGTGGTGGTCGGCGGCAAGGCCCGCCGCAGCGGGCTGTGGGTCGACGACGCGGCCGTCGCCGGCTACGTCGCGCAGCACCCCGACCGGCTGATCGGCTATCTCTCGCTCGACCCGACCCAGCCCGGCTGGCAGGACGAACTGCGCTTCGGACATGGGGAACTGGGGCTGCGCGGCATCAAACTGATGCCGATGTACGCCGGGTTCGACCCCGCCGACGAGGCGTACGAACCGCTCTACGCGTACGCCGAGCAGCACGGCCTGCCGCTGCTGGTGCACACCGGCACCACCTTCGTCTCGCAGGCGCCGCTGGAGTACGCGATGCCCCGGCACCTGGATTGGGTGGCCATGCGCCACCCGGAGTTGCGGATGGTGCTGGCCCACCTCAGCCACCCCTTCGAGGGCGAGTGCATCGCGGTGATCCGCAAGCACCGGCACGTCTACGCGGACATCAGCGCGCTGCACTACCGGCCGTTCCAGCTCTGGCACAGCCTGCGCCTGGTGCAGGACTACGGCGTGTGGGACAAGCTGCTGTTCGGCAGCGACTACCCGTTCACCACGGTGAACGACTCGGTGGACGGGCTGCGGAAGATCGCCCGCATCCCCGGCATCCCCGGTCTCGACCCGCTCGACCAGGACGCGGTGGAGGCGCTGATCCACCGCCCGTCGCTGGATCTGCTCGGGCTGGGGCAGTCGTGACCTCCGCCGGGAACGCCACCGCGGCCCGCTTCGACCTGACCGGCCGCACCGCGCTGGTCACCGGCGCCGCCCGGGGTCTTGGCCGGGCCTTCGCGGTGGCACTGGCCGAGGCCGGCGCCGACCTGGTCCTCACCGACCTGCCCGGCGCCGAAGGGCTCGCCGAAACCGCCGCGCTCATCGGCGAGTCGGGGCGCGGCGCGCTCGTCGCCGAGCAGGACCTGTCCGACACCGCGGCACTGCACGACTTCGCCGACCGGGTGCGCGAACAGGCCGGCCCGATCCGCATCCTGGTCAACAACGCCGGCACCGCGGCCCTGGAGCGGTTCAACGAGATCACCCCGGACAGCTGGTACCGCGTGATGCGGGTCAACCTCGACGCGGTGTTCTTCCTCACCCAGCGCATCGCCGAACACATGGTCGCCGACGGCCTGCCCGGCCGGATCGTCAACATCACCTCCAAGAACGCGCTGGTCGCCGAGGCCGGACTGGCGCACTACAACGCCTCGAAGGCCGCGGTGGACCTGCTCACCCAGACCCTCGCGGTCGAGCTGGCCCCGCACGGCATCACCGTCAACAGCCTCGCCCCCGGCATGGTGGACACCCCCATCGACGGCGAATTCCCGTTCGACCGGGAGGCGTTCGAGGCGGCCTACCGTCAGCGCATTCCGCTGGGCCGCTACGCGCGGCCCGAGGAGTGCACGGGCGCGCTGCTGCTGCTCGCCGGTGACGACGGCGCCTATCTGACCGGCACCCGGATCGTGGTGGACGGCGGGGTACTGGCCGACCAGATGCCGCGCACCGCGTTCATGCCCCCGTACCGCACGTCGCTCGGCCCCCAGCGGAAGGACGGCACCACCTCATGACCACCACCCGCAGGCACCTGCTCCGCTCCGGCGGTCTCGGCGCGGCCGCCGTCGCGGCCGGCGCGCTGACCACCGTACCGGCGCAGGCAGCCGCGCCCGCCGACAGCGGCAAAGGCCCCGGCGGCAACGGCGGCGGCGAGGCCGGCAAGGGCGGCGGTGCGGGTCAGCCCGGCACGGCCACGACCGCCACCGCGACCGTCGCCGACCTGCTCGCCACCCCGTCGAAGTCGCTGCGGGACGGGGCGGTGGCGGTGGTCGCCGGCTACCGCGCGCCCGGCGACGGCGGCGGCATGACCGTACGGTGGGACGCCGGCAGCACCCGAGCGCCCAACGGCGGCACCGTGCTGCGGCCGAACGACCGTCCCGCGCACGGCCGTTGGCGCCGGCTGCACGACGGCGTGCTGGACTTCCGCGGCTTCGGCCACTTCGACGCGTCCGCCCCGGCCGACGACGCGCTGGACGCCATGGTCGGCGACCCGTCCGTGCACCGCGTGGAGGCCCACACCGACCTGCTCCTCCAGCGCCGCCACACCTACCACCGCTCCCGGATCGCGCTGGACTTCGGCGGCCACACCGTCCACACCGGCGGCATCGAACGCAACACCCACGACAACCCGTTCGGCGCCGTCCTCTTCTTCCAGGGCACCGTCACCGGCGACACCGTCAGCCACGCGCTGTCCGCGGAGGTCATCGAACTCACCGACGCCTTCCCGGTGCCCGACTCCGGCGCCTTCAAGATCGGCCAGTGGTGGGCGGTGCAGAGCGACGAGGTGGCCGGCGGCGGCAGCGACGAACGCGAACTGCAGAAGATGGTCGAGATCACCGAGATCATCGACGGCACCCACATCCGCGTCGACTACCTCAACGGCTGGCCGCTGGCAGCCGGCCGCAAGGTCACCTGGCGCCGGGTCGAACCGGTGGTCGGCGCCCGGGTGGACAACCTCGTCTTCGTCGGCGCCGGCCAGGACACCGGCGCGGTCGACGACGAGTACACCGGATCGCACCCGGTGGCGTACGAGTACGCGGTGGACTGCGATGTGTCCGGCATCCAGGCCACCGGCACGTTCTGGCCGGTCATCATGCGGCGCTGGTGCACCCGCTACCGCACCATCCAGTGCGGGCTGAAGAACCCGCCCACCGTGATGTACGGCGGCGCCGGCTACCTCACCCAGCAGATCTACTGCCTGTACGGCCATGTCGCGGACTGCACCACCAGCAACGTCCGGCACCTCAACGACCTTACGGCGTCGGCCTACTGCCAGGTCGTCAACTGCCACGGCGACGGCGACGACGAGGGCGGCAACCCGTTCACCACCCACGGGCAGTACGAACACGACCTGCTCTTCGACGGCAACTCCGGCCTGATGGACATCGCCAACTCCGGTGCCCAGTGGGGCGATTCCGCCAAGCGGATCACCGTACGCAACCACGTCTGCTCCTGGTTCACCGCCAACACCAAGATCACCGACCTGACGCTGGAGAACGTCAAGGTCATCGCCCGGCCGACCTTCGACCCGGCCGGCACCCTGGTGATCAATGCCGACGGCGCCCAACTGCGCGGCTGCACCGCCTCCTTCTTCGCCGTCGCCCAGCAGTCCGCGCGGTCCACCCGGCCGACCACCGTCACCGACTGCACCTTCGACCTGCCGAAGGCGTCCGTGCTCGTGCAGACCCCGGTCACCGCGCCCGTGCACTTCGTGCGCACCACGTTCACCGGCCTCGACGGCAACGTGCTGCGCGGCAGCGGCCCCGTCCACTTCACCGGCTGCCGGCTGGTCGGCACTCCGCAGGCGGCGCCGCTCGCGGTCGGGGCGTGCGAGGTCACCGTGGACGGCGGCAGCCTCACCGACACCGGCATCGCGCTCAGCGCCGTACGCGACCAGCGGATCGGCGTCGGCGGCGGCGCGGCCCTGTCCGGGACCAACGCGGCCAAGGCGCTGCTCTCCCGCGCCACCGGAACCGGCGCCACCGTCACCTGGGACCTGGCGGACCTGCGCAGCAGCGCGGCCGACGCGGACACCGCGCACGTACGCGTCGCGGACGGCCACAACCGCTACACCGCGGTCGGCGCGCGGCTCACCGGGGGTCAACTCGCCCTGGCCGCAGCCGCGTTCGCCGACACGTCGTCGCTGCTGCACACCG
The DNA here is from genome assembly GCF_056859195.1 of Streptomyces sp. NH27. NCBI lineage: Bacteria > Bacillati > Actinomycetota > Actinomycetes > Kitasatosporales > Streptomycetaceae > Streptomyces > Streptomyces sp. NH27. The sequence goes on along the minus strand of NZ_JACEGK010000044.1, from coordinate 428 downwards.
CGTGCACCGAGGACGGCGTCGCCCGGAAGGGGCTGCCGGCGGACGGCAAGAGGATCAGTGCCGCGGCCGGCAATCTCCTGCTCTGAGCGAACGGGGCGGTGGGGGCGGCCGGTTGGGGCGTTGCCGCGACGCCGCCTCGTGGCCTCGGCGGTGGCTCGCGGCCTTCGGGTACCACTCGTCCCGGGGGCCGTGGGTCACGGTGCCGGCCGCCGTCCGTGACCGGATGACCCGCAGGATCGGATGACCGTACGGCCGCAGTGCCGTACGGATGCAGGAGCGCAGGACCGTAAGAGCGCAGGACCGTGAGAGCGCAGGACCGTGAGAGCACAACACCGCCTGTGCGTATGACCGTTGGAAAGGGAGGGCCGTCGCCATGCGTTACCGCACCGCCGTACCGGCGGACGAGCCGGCGTTGCACGCCCTGTGGG
>NZ_JACEGK010000043.1:0-22928 GCF_056859195.1 Streptomyces sp. NH27 | reverse complement strand
TGTCCGCCCCGTCCCCCACCCGCAGAACCCGTAAGGAGGCCACACCCGTGAGCCACGCGATCAAGCCCCGCCGGGTCACGTTCGACTGGAAGCAGACCCCGCTGCACTGGATTCCGGGCGAGCCGACGGCGACCCACGTCATCAACGTGCTGCATCTGCTGCTACCCGCGGGCGAGCGGTGGTTCGTGAAGGTGTTCAAGGAAGCGCTGCCGCTGGTCACGGACGAGCAGTTGCTCAAGGACGTGAAGGGCTTCATGGGCCAGGAGGCCACGCACAGCGTCCAGCACGCATACGTGCTGGAGCACCTGGCCGAGCAGCGACTCGACACCGACGCCTACACCCGCCATGTGGAGTGGATGTTCGACGTGCTGCTGGGCGAGCGCCCGCCGTGGGGCATGCCGGTGCCGCGCCGCGAGTGGCTGCGCTTCCGGCTGTCGCTGATAGCGGCGATCGAGCACTTCACCGCAGTGCTCGGCGACTGGATTCTGGACGCGGACGCCCTGGACGGCGCGGACAGCGACGAAGTGATGCTCGACCTGCTGCGCTGGCACGGCGCCGAGGAGGTCGAACACCGCTCGGTCGCCTTCGACATGTACCAGCACGCGGGCGGCAAGGGCGCGGTGCGCTATCTGCGCCGCGCCGAGGGCATGGCACTGGCCTGGCCCACGCTGTTCTACCTGTGGGTGGTCGGCGCCAGGTACCTGCTGAGCCACGACCCACAGCTGGACCGGGGCCGCTACCGCTTCAAGGACCACCGCGCCGCCGCCCGCCGCGGCCTGCTCCCCTCGTGGGCCTCGCTACACGCGGCCATGCCCCGCTATCTGCGGCGGTCGTACCATCCGTCGCAGGAGGGATCGTTGAGCAAGGCGGTGGAGTACCTGGCAATATCCCCCGCCACGCAGGCCGTCCAGTCCAGGACGCCCATTGGCGGGCGGCCGGCGGAAGGGCCGGCCGCTGCTTCCTGACCCCCGTACAGCAGACCAGCAAGGAGCAAGTCCGTGACCACCGCGGAAGAGCCGCGCACCTACCGGATCGAGGACCTGTCCCACCTCAGTGGCACCACGGTCCGCACGATCCGGGCGTACACCGACCGCGGCCTGCTGCCCAAACCGGAGCGGCAGGGCCGGGCCAATGTCTACGACGACACCCATCTGGCCCGGCTGCGGCAGATCGCCGACCTGCTGGAACGCGGATACACGCTGGCGAGCATCAAGGAGTTGCTCGCCGCCTGGGACGCGGGCACCGGGCTCGGCGGCGTGCTCGGGCTGGTCGGCGAGGTGGACCGGCCGTGGTCCGACGAAGCACCGGCCCGGATAGCGCTGGCCGAGCTGACCGAGGCGTTCGGCGGGGTGATGGACCTGACGGCGGTCGAGGAGGCTCTGCGGCTGGGTGTCCTGGAGGCGGTACCGGGACACGACGACGAGTTCCTGGCACCAAGCCCCAGCGAGCTGGCCGTCGCGGCCGAACTGCACCGCGCCGGGGTGCCGCTGGCCGCGATCGCCGGGCATCTGCGCGAGCTGCGCGGCCATGTCGAGCACATCTCGGAGCGATTCCTGGAGTTCACCACGGAGTACGTCTTCCAACGCTTCCTCCAGCACCCGCCGACCGACGAGGAAGCCGCCGAGGCCACCGACCTCATCCGGCGGCTGCGCCCGCTCGCCCAGCAGACCGTCGACGCCGAACTGGCCCGTGCAATGCGGTTGCGGGCCACCGAGCACATCCGCCGTCATCTGGGCGACGCGGCCGTCTTCCCGCCGCCGGCCGAGCGGACGCAGCCCGGATCCGGGGCCGGGCCGGAGCCCGAGCCCGCGTCCAGGTCCGGGTCCATGTCCGGGGCCTGGCGCCCGAGCAGCGCGGAAGCCATTGCGCCCAAGGGCACCACGCCCGCGTCCCACGCCGACGCCGTGCCCTCGACGATGCCCACGCCCCCGCCCATGTCCGTCACCGTGCCGCTGCCCGCGCCCACGGTCGCCGCCGTACGGGAACTGGTGGGTGCGGACCAGATCCCGGCGTTCGTCGCGGCCGCCGCCGACCGAGAAGTGGCCGCCCGCACGATGGACGCGCTGGCCAAGCGCCCTGCCGCACCATAATGAGAGCGGTACGGTCCCGCGCCACGACACGGCTCCGGGCCACCGCGTGATGCGGCGGCACGGTGAACGCCCGCGGCAGACGGCTCAGCCAAGCTGCCCCGGGGCCTCGATCGCGATCTGCTCGAAGATCGCGTGGTTGTAGGCGAAGTCGGAGTCGGGAATCGGCCAGTGCACCACGATCTCGTCGATGCCGGCCTCGGCGTGCCGCCCCGCGAAGTCGACGAAGGCGTCCAGCGAACTGAACGGAGTGTCCCGCTCCGGGGTGAAGCCGGTCAGCAGCACCTTGGGCACGCCGGCCGGCTCGCGGGCGGCGTCCTGCAGTGCCGAGCCGAGCCGTTCGATCTGGCCGCGGATCGCCGCCAGCGACTGCTCAGGCGTCCCCGTCTCGTACAGCGCCGGGTCGCCCGTGGTCACCCATGCCTGGCCGTACTTCGCGGCCAGCTTCATACCCCGTGGCCCGGTGGCCGCCACCGCGAACGGCAGCCGCGGCGTCTGTACACAGCCGGGAATGTTCCGCGCCTCGACGGCGGAGTAGTAGCTGCCCCCGAACGTGATGTCGCCCTGGGTGAGCAGCCGGTCGAGCAGTTCCACGAACTCCGCGAACCGGTCAGCCCGTTCCCGCGGCGACCACTCCTCCTGCCCCAGCACCAGCGCGTCGAACCCGGTCCCGCCGGACCCGATCCCCAGCGTCACCCGCCCGTCGCTGACGTCGTCGAGCGTCATCAACTCCTTTGCGAGCGTCACCGGATGCCGGAAGTTCGGCGAAGTCACCATCGTGCCGAGCCGGATCGTGGACGTCACCCCGGCTGCGGCCGTCAAGGTCGGCACGGCCCCGTACCACGGCCCGTCCCGGAACGTCCGCCACGACAGGTGGTCATAGGTGTAGGCCGCGTGGAATCCCAACTCCTCCGCCCCCTCCCACACCTTCCGCCCCTCGGTCCAACGATAGATCGGCAGTATCACAGTGCTCAGGCGCAGGCTCATGCGGACGAGCCTATGCGGGTGCCGGCGGCCTCGGCCGGTCGACCGCGGCACGCCCCCCGAAAGGACCTCGCCGGGGCCGACCGAACGGGTTCCGCCGTCCGTGCGGGGCAGGGACGTGGGTCGTGGGACGCCAGGAGTCTGCAGCGGTGGGGGGTCCGGCGGGCGCCCGCCGTGAGGTCGGTTCTGGGGTCGAGGGTGAACAGGCTGCGGGCCCAAGGGGGCGATGGTGGTGCGGTAGTCATAGCCGTGGCTGAACGAAGAGTTGGTGAGTTTGGCGTACAAGCCCATCGCGACCTCGCCGAGCAGCAGCACGTACATGAACTTGTCGTTGCGGGTGGTGGCCAGCAGGACGGGCGCGTTGGTGCGGCGGCAGTACACCAGCACACCGATGCCCGCGATGGCCAGCAGGCCCGCGAGCGTGCCGCCGACCAGTGAGAACAGGTGGTAGACGTGTTCGTCCATACCGACCGCGTCGGTCCAGGACACCGGTACGAACAGCCCCAGACGGCTACGGTCCCAGTAGGGGATCGGCCGAGGAAGCGCCGGGCAGCGTGCCGCACACGGCTTCCAGCGCCTTGGCGTACGGGGTGCCGTTCTCGGTCAGCGCCAGCCGCAGCAGTTCCAGGGCGGGGCGATGCTCGCGCAGCAGCGCGTCCGTGCGGGTGGTGACACTGAACTCCAGGCCCACCGGCAGGAAGTCGGGCAGGTTGTCGGGGCCCGGTTCCAGGCCGTATCCGCGGTAGTGCTCCTTGAAGCGGAACAGGGCATCTCCCCGGCACCGGGTGTCGCCGTCGGTCCACCAGGTCAGATGCAGGCAGTGCCGACTGGTGAAGTCGAAGGTGCCGACGTAATCGGCGGCCCGTTCGACCAGTTCGGCAGATACGGCTCCGGCGAGACGGTCGGCCAGCGTCAGCAGCAGCGCCGCCTCGGGCGTCCGCGCCGGGGCAGCGTTCTGCTCTGCATCGCCCTGGCCGGCTGAGTGTTCACGGCGGCCGGGTGGATGGTCGCGACCGTCCGCCGCACGCACGCCGCCCGAGTCGGCTGCGGCTGTTGCTACGGCTACGGGCGTGTCCCGGCGGTACGCGGAGCCGTCCACCTGGCACCAGCGAGTTTGCCGTGCCGGTGTGTCGGGCGGGTGAACGTCGTACCGGGCCCGCCGAAAGTCGTGGTCGGAGTCGCCGGCGGCGGCCTGGGACAAGGGCTGCACGGGCAGGGCGCACACCACCCGGACCCTGGTGCAGAATGCCGCGATTGCACCATCCGAGTGGCGTTGATGTGAATATCGCCGAATCCGAGGTGCGGCTCCAAGGATTGTGTGCTCGTTTCCGCATCATCGGATTAGTCAGTTCACCGCATGACGAGATAGGAAGCGAGAGGTCGATGGCTGCCGACATCAAGACGTTCTGGGGCGCGCTGCTCAGCGTGCTGCTCAAGTGCATCGCCGCGTTGGGATTCGCCACTCCGGACCGCACCGCGGCCCGTCGGCAGGCTGTCGCCGCCGACATCACCGCCGCCGCCACCCTCGAGAACGCCGCGCAGGTCGCGGCGCGGACACGAGCGGAGGTAGCGGCGGGAGCCCCGGTGAGTACCGCGCCGGCCCCGGTCGGGCCGCCGGCACCGCCGAGCCGCCGAGGAGCGGGCGCCCGTATCCCCGCGCCGCGCGCAGCCGAGTCGCGCCTGGTGCGCAGGAGCCGGGGCCGGACGCTGCCGCCCACCATGAAGCAGCGCATCGGCGCCGAAGCACATGGCGCCTCGCCCAGCGCCCGCAGCCTGCGCACCGCCGACGCACTCGACGAGTTCGGTGACCTCGGTGACCTCGGGCCCGCGGCCGGCGCCCCCGCCGCCTCCACCGACTCGACCGCCTCCACCGACCGCGCCGCCCAGTCGCACCGCGCGAACGTCCCGAGCCGGTCCGGTGCCGCGAAGGCCGCCCGCGAGTTCTTCACCCGCGCCGCCTGATCCCGCGCCTTTGCCCGCGACGCACGCGATCCACCCGCGAAACGCTTTCGTGGCAACGCGGTTGAATCTTCGACCCACACGACGCACGGCTTGAAACAGCGGCTCCGCTGAGCGGATCTGCGCACCACCGAGCGGGACAAGGTTGCGGTGCGGAAGGATGGGGCAGTGACCCCAGCCACCGAGCCAGCCGAGTCTTCCGACGCCCGCCACCGGCCCGAGGCCCACACGGACCCCAGGACCGGGCCCGAGTACGACCAGCAGAATCAGCAGAACCAGCACGACAAGCAGGACGACAAGCACGACGGACACGGCCGGCAGAGCTGGCAAGACGAGTACAAGCACCACCAACAAACTTACGAAAAGACCTTCACCGACCCCGGACCGCGGCTGATCGCCACCGATCTGGACGGCACGCTGCTGCGGGACGACAAGACGATCTCGCAGCGGACGACCGCCGCCCTGACCGCCGCCGAGGACGCAGGCGTCGAGGTCTTCTTCGTCACCGGCCGCCCCCTGCGCTGGATGGGTGTGGTCGCCCAGCACCTCGCCGGGCACGGCATGGCCATCGTCGCGAACGGTGCCGCGGTCTACGACCTGCGGGCCGGCACGCTGATCGAGGCGTTCCCGCTGCCCGAGGACGACGCGCTGGCGATCGCGCACGCGCTGCGTGCGGCGGTTCCCGGTACGACCTTCGCGGTCGAGCGCACCTTCGGCTTCCGGCGTGAGCCCGGCTATCCGCCGATCGAGGTCGACAGTTCCCTGCCCCGCGCGGGCATCGAGGAACTCCTTGCTGCCGACCGCGAACAGCCGCTGCTGAAACTGCTGGCCAAGCACCCCTCCCTCGACCCGGACGAGTTCCTCGCCATCGCGCTCACGGTGGCCGGCGGGCACGGCGAGGTCACCCGCTCCAGCGAGTCCGCGCTGCTGGAGATCAGCGGAGCCGGCGTCAGCAAGGCCACCACCCTGGCCAAGTGCTGCGCCGAGCGCGGGGTGACCGCCGCCGAGGTGGTCGCCTTCGGGGACATGCCGAACGACCTGGCGATGCTGAGTTGGGCGGGCACGCCCTACGCCGTCGCCAACGCCCATCCGCAGGTGCTGGCGACCACCACGTACCGCACCGAGTCCAACAACGACGACGGCGTGGCCCGCGTCATCGAACGCGTCCTCGCGGCCCGCGCCGACCGCGCCGAACGCGCCGCACTCGAACGCGGCCCCGCCGACCACCTCCGCCGTGACCTGCGCTGACCGGCCCAGGCGCTAGGGCCCTCCCGGCAAGGTTTGCCCCGCTCGCCGCCCTGGTGCGGCCCTCCGCGGCGTTGCCGCATCGGCCGAGTAGGCCCACTACGAGGCCACTTCGGCGCCTTGCGGCCGACCACGCCGGCACACCTCGCTACCGGGCAAACCTTGCCGGTCGCGGCACTGGTGCCCTGGTCCTAGACGCCCACCGGCTCCGCGGCGGTACGGGCCGCCGCCACGCTCCGCTCCTGTTCCAGGGTCCGGCGGAACGGCCCCTCCACGGCGGCCAGTTCGTCGTACCCTCCGCGCTGTACGACCCGCCCGCCGGACAACACCACGACCTCGTCCACGGCGCCGTCCGCGAGCCCGGCCAGCCGGTGGGTGATCAGGACGGTCGTACGGCCGCGGGTGGCCGCCAGCAGGTCGGCGGTGAGGGCGTCCGCGGTGGGCAGGTCCAGGTGTTCCGCGGGCTCGTCGAGGACGAGGACGGGAAAGTCGGCCAGCAGCGTGCGGGCCAGCGCGAGCCGCTGCCGCATGCCGCCGGACAGCCGGGCGCCGTGCTCGCCGACCTCCGCGTCCAGGTCGAGTTCGACCCGTGCGGCGGCCAGCGCCTCCCGCAGTTCGCCATCAGGCGCGCCGGGCCTGGCCAGCCGCAGGTTCTCCCGCACGGTGCTGGCGAACACATGCGCGTCCTGTGCGCACAGCCCGACCAGCCGCCGTACGTCGTCGCCGTCGAGCGCCGCGGCGTCCTGGCCGGCCAGGGTGTACGAACCCTTCTCCGCGTCGAGGAACCTCAGCAGTACATGCGCCAGCGTGGTCTTGCCCGCGCCCGACGGCCCGACGACCGCGATCCGGCGGCCGGGCGTCAGCGTCAGGTCGACCCCGTCCAGCGCGGGCCGCTCCTGGCCGGGGTGACGAGCGGTCAGCCCGCACAGCACCAGCGGATACGGCGCCTCGGGAGCCTGCTGCGGCCGCTCGGGCTCCTGTACGGGCACCGGCGCGTCCAGCACGTCCCGCACCCGCTGTGCGGCCCTGCGGCTGCGCTGCCGCTGCTGGGCGGCGAGCGGCAGTCCGGCGACAGCCTCGAAGGCGGCGAGCGGCAGCAGTACGAGTACGGCGAGCAGGACACCGTGGAGCTGGTGCGCGGCGACCGCCCGCACGCCCACCCAGGCGCACCCGCTGACCGTCAGGCCGGTGACCAGCGCGGTGAGTCCGGCGCCGAGCGCGGTGGCGGCGGCCGAGCGGGCCGTGATCCGACGCAGCGCCAGGTCGGCGTCGGCTGCCCGCGCGCGGCGCCCGGGCAGGGCGCCCGCCACGGTCAGCTCGGCGGTGCCCGTGAACAGCCCGAGCACCCGGGTGGACAGCTCACCCCTGGCGGGGGCCAGCCGGTCCTCGGTACGGCGGGCCACCGCCACCGACAGCGCGGGCACGGCCACCCCCGCGACGAGCAGCCCTGCGCCGAGTACGGCACCGGCCGCGGGCAGCAGCCATCCGGTGAAGGCGGCCGCGCCGACCCCGGTCGCCGCCGCGGTCACCGCGGGCAGCAGCCAGCGCAGGTAGTGGTCCTGGACGCCGTCCACGTCCGCGACCAGCCGCGAGAGCAGGTCGCCGCGACCGGTACGGCCGAGCCCTGCGGGCGCCAGCCGCTCCAGCCGGCGGAAGACGGCCACCCGTACTCCGCCGAGCGCGCGGAAGACCGCGTCGTGGCCGACCAGCCGCTCCCCGTACCGGAAGGCGGCGCGGCCGATGCCGAAGGTGCGGGTCGCGGTGACGGCGACCATCAGGTAGAGCACCGGCGGCTGCTGGGCGGCGCGGCTGATCAGCCAGCCCGAGGTGCCCATCAAACCGACCGCGCAGCCGAGCGCGAGCGCCCCGAGCGCGCAGGCGCCCGCGAACCGGACCCGGAACCCGCGGGTTTCACGGGCCTCGACGAAGGCACCGAAGCCCCGAAGGCGCTTGCCGGCGCCTCGCTCATCGACAGGTGCCGCGGCCGGCTCGGCCGGTGCGACCGGTGCGACGGCCGCCGACGGCTCTGCCGACGCCGATAGCTCGGAACGGTCCGCGGCCGCGCGAGACACGGACGGCGCGAGCCCCTCCGCGGCAAGAGGCTGGACTCGATCGGCCAGCGGCAGGAGCGCGGGGCGGTGCGCGATGAGCAGGACCGTGCGGGTGGCGGCCAGTTCGCGCAGGGCCGCGACGACCTCGGCCTCCGTGTCGCCGTCCAGGTTGGCGGTGGGCTCGTCGAGCAGCAGCAGGGGCCGGTCGGCGAGGAAGGCGCGGGCCAGGGCGAGCCGCTGCCGCTGACCGGCGGACAGTCCCGCGCCGTCCTCGCCGATGACGTCGTCGGGAGCGGCGAACCCGGCCACCCCGGCGGCGGCCAGCGCGGACCGTATATCCGCCTCGCTCGCGTCGGGCCGGGCCAGCCGCACGTTCTCCGCGACGGTCCCGGCGAACAGGTGCGGCCGCTGCGGCACCCAGGCGATCTGCCGGTGCCAGGAGGCTCGGTCGATGTCGGCGAGGTCGATCCCGTCCACGAGGATGCGCCCGGCGGACGGCTGGACGAAGCCGAGCAGGGCCCGCAGCAGCGTGGACTTGCCGGCGCCGCTCGGCCCGGTGACGGCGACCGTCCGGCCGGGCGCGAGCTCCAGCGTGGTCCGGGCCAGCAGCCCGTCCCGCGCCACCTCGACGCCCTCGACGCGGACCGTGGCCGTCCGCAGATCGGGCGCGGGCACCCGGGTGTCGCCTGTGGCCGAGGCAGCCGGAAGCGCGGTCTCCAGGACCTCGAAGACCTCCTCCGCCGCCGCCAGCCCCTCGGCCGCCGCGTGGTACTGCGCGCCCACCTGCCGCAGTGGCAGATACGCCTCCGGGGCGAGCACCAGCACCAGCAGCCCGGTGCGCAGGTCGAGTTCGCCGTGCACCAACCGCATGCCGATACCGACGGCGACCAGTGCGACCGAGATGGTGGCGAGCAGTTCCAGCACGAAGGACGAGAGGAAGGCGATCCGCAGGGTGCGCAGGGTGGCCCGCCGGTAGTCGTCGGTGATCTTCCGGATGTTGTCGGCCTGTGCCTTGGCCCGGCCGAAGACCTTCAGCGTGGGCAGTCCGGCGACCACATCGAGGAAGTGCCCGGACAGCCGTGCCAGCAGCCGCCATTGGCGGTCCATCCGGTCCCGGGTCGCCCACCCGACCAGCACCATGAAGAGCGGCACCAGCGGCAGCGTCACCACGATGGTCAGCGCGGAGATCCAGTCCGCGGTGGCGATCCGGGCCAGCACCACCAGCGGCACGACCGCGGCGAGCCCGAGTTGCGGCAGATAGCGGGCGAAGTAGTCGTCGAGCGCGTCCACCCCGCGGGTGGCGAGCGTGGTCAACTCACCGCCGCGCCGCCCGGTCAGCCAGTTCGGGCCGAGCGCGGTGGCGTGGGCGAGCAGCCGCTGCCGCAGCTGCGACTTGACCGCAGCCCCGGCCCGGTGCGCGCACAGTTCGGTGAGCCAGGCCACCAGCGCCCGCCCCACCGCCACCGCGGCCAGCGCGATCAGGTCACCGCGCAGCGCACCCACTCCGCGGCCCTGCTGGAAGCCACCGACCACCACATCGGCGATCAGCACCGCCTGGGCGACCACCAGCCCGGCCCCCGCCAGGCCCAGCAGCACCGAGCCGGCGAGGAAGACCCGAGTGGTCCGCGCATACCGCAGCAGTCGGGGATCGACCGGTTTCACGTGGAACATCCCCTTTCGTGTTTCACGTGGAACATGAGCAAACGGGGCCTGTCCGGGCGGGACATGATCAGTGCGCCGCTTCCGCGATGTGCTGGGTGCCGATCCGCTTGCGGAACACCCAGTACGTCCAGCCCTGGTAGAGGATCACCAGCGGAGTGGCAATGGCCGCGCACCAGGTCATGATCCGCAGCGTGTACGGGGTCGCGGAGGCGTTGCCGACGGTCAGACTCCACGCGCTGTTCAGCGAGGACGGCATCACGTCCGGGAAGAGCGTGAGGAAGAACATCGCGATGGTGGCGGCGATCGTCACCCCGGAGAACGCGAACGACCAGCCCTCGCGCCCGACCCGGTTCGCACCGAGCGCGGCGAGCAGCGCCACGAGGGCGACCACCAGGGCGGGCAGGCTGCGGGCGCCGCCGCTGTGCACCTGCGTCCAGACCAGGAAGACCGCCGCGAGCACCGCGGTGACCAGGCCGACCCTGGTGGCCAGCGCCCGCGCCCGGTCCCGGATCGGCCCGACCGTCTTGAGCGCGGTGAACACCGCGCCGTGGAAGGTGAACAGCGCCAGCATGACCAGCCCGCCGAGCAGCGCATAGCCGCCGAGCAGGTCCCACAGGTTGCCCACGTACTCCTTGTTCGCGCCGATCTTCACGCCCCGCACGATGTTGGCGAAGGCCACCCCCCACAGCACGGCGGGCAGCAGCGAGGTCCAGAAGATCGCGTGCTCCCAGTTCCGCTGCCAGCGCTCTTCGGGCCGCTTGGCGCGGTACTCGAAGGCGACTCCGCGCACGATCAGGCAGACCAGGATCAGCAGCAGCGGTAGGTAGAAGCCGGAGAAGAGGGTGGCGTACCAGTCCGGGAAGGCCGCGAAGGTGGCGCCGCCCGCGCTGAGCAGCCACACCTCGTTGCCGTCCCAGACCGGCCCGATCGTGTTGATCAGCACCCGCCGCTCGGTGCGGTCGCGGGCGAGCAGCTTGGTCAGGACGCCGACCCCGAAGTCGAAACCCTCCAGGAAGAAGTAGCCCGTCCACAGGATGGCGATGATGACGAACCAGACGTCGTGCAGATGCATGTCCCGTATCCCTTCCGTCGTCAGTCCGTCAGTACGAGAAGGCCATCGGCCCGTCGGGGTCCGCGGACGCGCCGGCGCTGTCGCCGCCGGATCCACCGCCGATCCTGGTCGGGGGGTTCAGGTCGGCCTCGGTGAGCTCGGGCGGCCCCTGCTTGGCGTACTTCACCAGCAGCCGGACCTCGACCACGGCGAGCAGCCCGTAGAGCAGGGTGAAGACGATCAGCGAGGTCAACACGTAGCCGACGGACACTCCGGGGGAGACCGCGTCCTTGGTGCGCAGCACGCCGTAGACCACCCAGGGCTGCCGGCCGGTCTCGGTGAAGATCCATCCCCAGGAGTTGGCGATCAACGGGAAGGCCATGGTCAGCAGGGCGATCCGCCAGTACCAGCGGGACAGTCGCGAGCCGAGCCCGAGAGTGCGGGTGAGCATCAGGTGCGGCACCTCGTCCTCGCCGGTGCGCCGGTCCGGCGCGAGCCAGAAGCGGCGCCGGGTCAGCCACAGCCCGGCCGCACCGACCCCGATGGAGACCACGCCGAAGCCGATCATCCAGCGGAAGCCCCAGTACTCGACCGGGATGTTCGGCCGGTAGTCGCCGGGGCCGTACTTCTTCTGCTCGGCCTTGTTCACATCGTTGATGCCGCCGACGTAACTGGTGAAGTTGTCGGTGGCGAGGAAGGAGAGCAGGTTGGGGATGTCGATGGCGACCTCGTTGTGCCCCTTGTTGACGTCGCCGACCGCGAAGACCGAGAAGGGCGCGCCCTTCTGGCCGTCCCACAGCGCCTCGGCCGCGGCCATCTTCATCGGCTGCTGCTTGAACATCACCTTGCCGAGGGTGTCGCCGCTGATCGCGGTGAGTGCCCCGGCCACCACCGCGACGACCAGCGCCATCCGCAGCGAGGAGCGCATCACCGCGATGTGCTGCTTGCGGGCCAGGTGGTAGGCGGCGATGCCGATCATGAACGCGGCACCGGTGAGGAAGGCCGCGGACATGATGTGGAAGAACTGGGCGAGCGCGGTGTCCTGGGTGAGCACCGCCCAGAAGTCCGTGAGTTCTGCCCGCTTGGTCTTCGGGTTGTAGTGGTAGCCGACCGGGTGCTGCATCCAGGAGTTGGCGGCCAGGATGAAGTACGCGGACAGGATGGTGCCGATCGACACCATCCAGATGCAGCCGAGGTGGATGCGCTTGGGCAGCTTGTCCCAGCCGAAGATCCACAGGCCGATGAAGGTCGACTCGAAGAAGAACGCGATCAGCGCCTCAAAGGCAAGCGGCGCGCCGAACACGTCGCCGACGAAGCGCGAGTAGTCCGACCAGTTCATGCCGAACTGGAACTCCTGCACGATCCCGGTCACCACGCCCATGGCGATGTTGATCAGGAAGAGCTTGCCCCAGAACTTGGTGGCTTTGAGGTACTTCTCCTTACCGGTGCGCACCCAGGCGGTCTGCAGTCCCGCGGTGAGCGCGGAGAGGGAGATCGTCAGGGGGACGAAGAGGAAGTGGTAGACGGTCGTCACGCCGAACTGCCACCGGGCGACGTTCAGTGGCTCCAGTGCGAGCTGCACGATACGTCTCCTTTACTGCCGATACGCGTTCTGCTTGTGAACGTGAACTCATTCACAAGGAGTATCGCGCACATGCGTTCGCCCCCTGCCACCGGGGGGTGAAAGGGGGCGAATCGGCAGGTCAGAGCGCCTTTGTCCAGGCGGCTGGATCGGCTACAGCTCCTTGCGGAACTCCTGGGCGGTCCGCAGCACGATGTCGTTGGCTTCGGTCTCCCCGATCGTGATCCGCACCCCCTCGCGCGCGAACGGCCGGACCGTCGCACCCGCCCGCTCGCAGGCCGCCGCGAAGTCCGCGGTGCGCTCCCCCAACCGCAGCCACACGAAGTTCGCCTGCGTCTCGGGCACCGTCCAGCCCTGGCCGGTCAGCGCCTCGACAACCCTGGTGCGCTCCACGACCAGGCCCGCGACCCGCTCCAGCAGCGCCGGTTCGGCCCGCAGGCTGGCGATCGCCGCGTCCTGCGCGAGCTGGCTCACCCCGAACGGCACCGCGGTCTTCCGCAGCGCCTCGGCCACCGGCTCGTGCGCGATCGCGAAACCGATCCGCAGCCCCGCCAGGCCGTACGCCTTGGAGAAGGTGCGCAGCACCGCGACATTCGGGCGGTCACGATAGAGGTCGACCCCGTCGGGCACGTCGGGGTCGGTGATGAACTCCCGGTACGCCTCGTCCAGGACGACCAGCACATCGGCCGGCACCCGGTCCAGGAAGCGCTCCAGCTCCGCCCGGCGCACCACGGTGCCGGTCGGGTTGTTCGGGTTGCAGACGAAGATCAGCCGGGTCCGGTCGGTGATCGCGGCCGCCATCGCGTCCAGGTCGTGCACCTCGGCCTCGTCCAGCGGCACCTGCACCGCCCGGGCGCCGCTGATCTGGGTGATGATCGGATACGCCTCGAACGACCGCCATGCGTAGATCACTTCGTCGCCCGGCCCCGAGGTCACCTGGAGCAGTTGCTGGGCCACGCCGACCGAGCCCGTGCCGGTGGCGACGTGCCCGACCGGTACGTCGAACCGTGTCGCCAGTTCCGCGGTCAGCGCGGCACAGGACAGGTCGGGATAGCGGTTGAAGGAGGCCGCGGCAGCGGCCGCCGCCTCCAGCACGCCGGGCAGCGGGGGATACGGGTTCTCGTTCGAGGACAGCTTGAAGGCCGGCCCCGAGGCACCGCCCGCCTCCGTGGCCGGGGGTCGCCCGGGCTTGTAGGTCGGGATGCCGTCCAGTTCCGCGCGCAGCTTGGGGGTGGTCATGGCCACACCCTACGAGGGCCGCCACAAACGGGGGAGGTGCGCTGCGTCACCGTGTGCGCTGGTAGCGCGCGCCCTGGCGCGCGTCCCCCGTAGGAGTGAGTTGCCGACATTCATCCCGGCGGACCAATGGCCGGGCGAAGACCGCCACTGGACCGCTATCCGTCCTGCCCGTCGCCCTGCCGCCTGCATATTCCACCTTGCATACGGCTTTGGATCTTGCAGAAACCGTTCTTCGTGGGGACCACATGGCTGGCAGCCGTACGGACCAGTGCCGCCCTACTATCGGCTCGCCATGACAGCAGCAGGGAATCACCAGGCGAGCCGACCCATCGGACGCCGGCTGGAGCGCGCGGGGATCAGGGACGTCGCCGCCGCCGCCGGCGTCTCGATCACGACTGTCTCCGACGCGCTCAACGGCAAGGGCCGACTGCCCGACACCACCAGGCGCCATGTCCGCGAGGTCGCCGACCGGTTGGGCTACCGCCCCTCGGCCGCCGCCCGCACACTGCGCACCGGGAGATCGGGCCTGATCGGCCTGACAGTGACGACATACGGCGAAGAACCTTTCACCTTCACCGAGTTCGCGTACTTCGCGGAGATGGCCAGAGCCGCCACCTCCGCCGCGCTGGCCCGCGGGTACGCCCTGGTCATCCTGCCCGCCTCCTCCCGGCACGACGTGTGGGGCAACGTGGCGCTGGACGGCACTGTGGTGATCGACCCGTCCGACCAGGACCCGGTGGTCGGCGAACTCGTCCGGCAGGGCGTGCCGGTGGTCAGCGACGGCCGCCCGGCCGGCAGCCTGCCGGTGCACGCCTGGGTGGACAACGACCACGAGGAGGCCGTGCTCGGCATCCTCGACCACCTCGCCGCAGCCGGCGCCCGCAGGATCGGGCTGCTCACCGGCACCAGCACCGACACGTACACCCGGCTGTCCACCACGGCCTACCTGGAGTGGTGCGAGCGGGTCGGCCAGGAGCCGGTGTACGAGGCGTACCCCGCACACGACCCGTGCGCGGGAGCCGTCGCCGCGGACCGGTTACTCGCCCGACCGGACCGCCCGGACGCCGTACACGGACTCTTCGACCCCAACGGCACCGACCTGCTCGCCGCCGCCCGACGCTACGGCCTGCGCGTCCCCGACGACCTGCTGCTGGTGTGTTGCAGCGAGAGCGGCGGCTACGCGGGCACCGATCCGCCGATCACCACACTGTCGCTGCAGCCGCGGCGGATCGGTACCGCTGTGGTCCAGTTGCTGATCGACGCGATCGAGGGGATCGGGCCCAACCACCCCGTGCAGCAGGTCATGCCGACCGAGCTGATCGTGCGGGCGTCCTCGCAGCGACGGGCGCACCGCACCACCGTCAGCCCTCCTCGCGGTCCGGCCCACGAGGAGGCGTGAACCGCCGAACGCCGCCGCACACTGCCGAACGCCGCCCGCGTCACCGCACACCGCCGTGCCTCACCCGACACGAAAGGGTGCGGCGACGCGGACCCGTAGGCGCCGAAGTACCGGCCCGACCGGGTGACTACGTGGCGGTTTGTCCAGGGCCCGAGAAAACGAGGTGCCTGGGTATGTCACAACGCGCCAGCCGCATTCCTATGATGGGCGGATGGCGGCGCGAGCGTGGAGGGGTCGATGACTCAGGGGGCAGGTCAGGGGTATGAGCCCGACACCGGGTACGAGCCCGCGCCCGGCTACGGCACGGCGCCCGACTTCCAGCCGGCCACCGGGTACGAACCGGGCTACCCGCCGGCGGCGCCCGCCTACGACGGCACCCCGCCACCCGCGGCTCCACCGGCCCCGACACCGCCCGGTTATGAGCCGACCCGCCCCGACACACCGCTGGTGCCGCCGGGTTACACCCCCACCGCCCACGACCTGCCGGTGATCACCGACGCGGCGCTGCCCGGCGAGCGTCCCGGCCCGCTCTACGTGGTCGGCGACGTACACGGCTATCTCGACGAACTCCGCGCCGCCCTGCACGAGTCGGGGCTGATCAACGAGGACGGCGAGTGGTCCGCGGGCAACGCCCGGCTGTGGTTCCTCGGCGACTTCACCGACCGCGGCCCGGACGGCATCGGCGTGATCGAGCTGGTGATGCAGCTCTCTGCGGAGGCCGCGGCGGCCGGCGGCTACTGCCGCGCCCTGATGGGCAATCACGAACTGCTGCTACTGGGCGCCCACCGCTTCGGCGACACCCCGGTCAACTCCACCGGCGGCACCGCGTCCTTCCTCGCCGCCTGGCGACTCAACGGCGGCCAACCGTCCGACATGGAGCGCCTGGAGGACCGGCACCTGACCTGGATCTCCCGGCTGGACGCCGCCCATCTCACCGACGGCCATCTGCTGGTGCACTCCGACACCACCGCCTACCTCGACTACGGCAGCAGCATCGAGGAGATGAACGACGCGGTCACCAGCATGCTGCAGCGCGCCGACGCCGACGAATGCTGGGACCTGTTCCGCAAGTTCACCAAGCGGTTCGCCTTCCGCGGCGACGGCGGCGCGGACGCGGCCCGCGAACTGCTGGGCACCTACGGGGGCAACCAGGTCGTGCACGGCCACAGCCCGATCCCCTACCTGCTCGGCGAGGTCGGCGGGGACCAGCAGGGAGACGGCGAGGCGGCAGCGCACGTGGTCCAGGGGCCGATGGTCTACGCCGACAACCTCGCGGTGGCGATGGACGGTGGCGTCACCATGGACGGGCGGCTACTCGTTGCCCAACTCCCGCTGGTGGGCTAGCTTCCACATTTCCTGGTTGCGCCCTGTCACGGTCCCCCGTACAGCCCTACCATCGGCAGTATCTGTAGTCCCACCGCTCTCTGGGCATCCGGCAGGCAGAGCCTGTTCCACGTGGAACACCGGCCGCGCACGGAGAGTCGGAGCATCGGGGGATGCACATGACCAGCGCTCCACATCTGCTCACCGAGGACCGCCCGGACTTCGAGCACGTCCTCGACGAGGCGCTGCGTATCGTCATGGACGGTATGGAGGCCGGGGCCACCGGAGACGGCATGGCTGGTTCCCCGCTGAACGCCGAGCAGTTGCGCACCATGGCGCTCGCCGCCGCCGAGTCGATCGGGGCGCGGGCCGCCAACGAGTACGACGTGTACCGCCAGATCCGCGCCGACAGCCGGAAAGCGGCCCGCGAGTCCGCCCGGGTCCGCGACAGCCGGGCGTTCAGCTATGCCGCGATGGGTGTCGCGGACCGCACCGGGTCCGGAGCGGGCGTCCTCGCGGTGATGGCCGTGCTCACGCCGCTGCTCGCCGGTGCCGCGGCGCTGATCTTCCTGCTGATCGGCTACGCGCTCCAGGCGGTGTCCCCGGAACCCGGGATCGCCTCGCCGCTGCGCACCGCGGGCTGGTTCTTCGCCGCCGTGGCCGCCGCGGCGATCGTGCTCGGCGGTATCGGCCTGCTGCTGACCGCACTGCGCGACGGCTCCACCGCGATCCACGACGCGCCCGGGTCGCTGCCGCCGGAAGTCGCGCAGGCGCGCGACGCGTGGCGGCACGCGCTGCTCGACCGGGGGCTGCTGCCCTTCCTCGACGACGTGCTGACCGGGCGCACCGCCGTACCGCCGCCCACCGCACCCGCCTCCGGCCCGCGCATGCCGCGCCTCGGCTACAGCCGACCGGACTTCTCCTCGCCGCAGGACCCGCACCGCGCGGTGCCCCGGTTCGCCTCGCCCGACTTCACCAGCCCGGACTTCGGCGGCCCGGACCACCGGCCGGATTAGCGACTGGCCGAGGTACCCCGGAGCACCGGACGAGGTGCCCCGGGCCGCCGGCCGGGGTGGCCCGACCGGCGGCCACGCGCGAACCGCCGCACCACACGAACCGCTGCCCCGCACGGATGGACGTCCCAGGTCGCGGCGGCCGCCCACCATTGCTTGACTGCTTCCGTACCTGGTCAGAACGGGAGAGGCCCATGCGCGTCCGCCGCCGTACGCTCGCTGCTCTGTGCACGACCATCCCACTCGCCCTCGCGGCGACGGCGTGCTCCGACTCCTCGGCCGGCCAGGTGACGGGCACCCGAGGCGTCGCCTTCAGCCAGACCATTTCCAACCCCACCCAGGGCAAGGGCACCTGTCACCGCTTCGCCCCGCGCGGCGTCGACCACGTCACCAACAACACCGGCGTCGACCTCTGGCTGCACAAGGGTCTGAACTGCACGGACCCGGTGGGACGCCCCAGCACCTACCTGCCCACCACGCTCAGCGCGGGCGTCGCCGAAACCCCGGGCCTGTGGCACAGCTTCTCCACCGTCGGCTGGCCGCCGCCGGTCCCGCCCAACGTCGGCCCGACCCTCAACTAGTCCCGTGGCCGGCAAGGTTTGCCCGGTAGCGAGGTGTGCCGGCGTGGTCGTCCGCAAGGCGCCGCAGCGGCCTCGTAGTGGGCCTACTCGGCCGATGCGGCAACGCCGTGGACGGCCGCGCCAGGGCGGCGAGCGGGGCAAACCTTGCCGGGAGGGGCCCTAGCCGCCGGCCGGCTCGTCCCGCTCCCGAAGCGGGAGGACCCGGCGGCGTGCCGGGCCCTCCCGCCGTGACCGGCGGTGCGGGTCCAGTCCGCTCAGTCCACTCGGTCCACTCAGTCCGCGATCGGCAGGTAGACGCGGTTGCCGGAGGCGGCGAACTCCGCGGACTTGACGGCCATCCCGGCGTGGATCTCCTCCTCGGTGCCTTCCGCGGGATCCGGTTCGATGCCCTGATCCGCACCGCCGTGAGTGCGGCGGATGTCGTGCGAGATCTTCATCGAGCAGAACTTCGGGCCGCACATGGAGCAGAAGTGCGCGGTCTTGGCCGGCTCGGCGGGGAGCGTCTCGTCGTGGAAACCCCGGGCGGTGTCGGGGTCGAGGGCCAAATTGAACTGGTCCTCCCAGCGGAACTCGAAGCGGGCGTCGGACAGCGCGTCATCCCACTCCTGGGCGCCGGGGTGGCCCTTGGCGAGGTCCGCGGCATGCGCGGCGATCTTGTAGGTGATCACACCGGCCTTGACGTCGTCGCGGTCCGGCAGGCCGAGGTGTTCCTTCGGGGTGACGTAGCAGAGCATCGCGGTGCCCCACCAGGCGATCATCGCGGCGCCGATGCCCGAGGTGATGTGGTCGTAGGCGGGTGCGATGTCGGTGGTGAGCGGGCCGAGCGTGTAGAACGGGGCCTCCTCGCAGATCTCCTGCTGGAGGTCGATGTTCTCCTTGATCTTGTGCATGGGCACATGGCCCGGGCCCTCGATCATGGTCTGCACGTGATGCCGCTTGGCGACGGTGTTGAGTTCGCCGAGGGTGCGCAACTCGGCGAACTGCGCCTCGTCGTTGGCGTCGGCGATGGAGCCCGGCCGCAGGCCGTCGCCGAGCGAGAACGTGACGTCGTAGGCGGCGAGGATGTCGCACAACTCGTCGAAGTTCTCGTACAGGAAGCTCTCCCGGTGGTGCGCCAGGCACCAGGCGGCCATGATCGAGCCGCCGCGCGAGACGATGCCGGTCTTGCGACGGGCGGTGAGCGGCACATGGCGCAGCAGCACGCCGGCGTGCACCGTCATGTAGTCGACGCCCTGCTCGGCCTGCTCGATGACGGTGTCCCGGTAGACGTCCCAGGTCAGTTCCTCGGCGCGGCCGTCCACCTTCTCCAGCGCCTGGTAGAGCGGCACGGTGCCGATGGGGACGGGGGAGTTGCGCAGCACCCACTCGCGGGTGGTGTGGATGTTCCGCCCGGTGGACAGGTCCATCACGGTGTCGGCGCCCCAGCGGGTCGCCCAGGTCATCTTCTCGACCTCCTCCTCGATCGAGGAAGTGACCGCGGAGTTGCCGATGTTCGCGTTGACCTTCACCAGGAACCGCTTGCCGATGATCATCGGCTCGATCTCGGGGTGGTTGACGCATCCCGGCAGCACGGCCCGGCCCGCGGCGATCTCCTCGCGCACGGTCTCGACCGGTACGTTCTCGCGCAGCGCGACGAACTCCATCTCCGGGGTGGTCTCGCCGCTCCGGGCGTAGGCGAGTTGGGTGACCGGCCGGCCCTGGAGGCCGCGGCGGGGGAGCCGGGGCCGGCCGGGGAAGACCGCGTCGAGGTTGCGCATACCGCCACGGGGCGAGGTGTGCCTGAGCCCGTCGTCCTCCGGCCGGACCGGCCGGCCCGGATACTCCTTGGTGTCGCCGCGCGCGATGATCCAGTTCTCCCGGAGGGGCGCCAGGCCCCGACGGACGTCGGTGTCGACCGACGGGTCGGTGTACGGGCCGGACGTGTCGTACAGCGTCACGTCGCGGCCGTTGGTCAGATGCACTTGGCGGACCGGCACCCGCAGGTCCGGCCGTGATCCGGCGGGCCCGGTGACATACGACTTGTGCCAGCCGATTTCACGCGTGTGCGCATCCTGCATGGTCATGTGAGACCCACTCCCTACGCCGGCATTACCCGGTAACAGGTTCAGCGGTCGGCGCAGCGCTCGCCTCAAGCGATGTCAGCGCCCTCTCAGCCCGGTGCTCCGAGCTCCCGCGTTTGCAAAGGTGCCGCCAACGGTAGCGGCTGGGTACGGACATCCACCAGGCCGCTTGCAATGATCGGACCGCGGACTTCCCCCAAGCCGGCGAGCACGGCCCGCACCCGGCAGCGTCTCCCGATCAACGCCACGCACACGGATCCGGGCTCGGCCACGGCCACAGCCGCCGCCGGGTGAAATGACGCGGACCGGCGAACGGTCTGAGCCGTTCGCCGGTCCGGGTGGTGCGCGCGATGCGGGCGGTCCGGGGTGGATTCCGGGGTCCCGGCCTCGGCCGGGACGCCGACCTCACCAGTCGCGCTTCTTGCCGGAGCCCCCCGACGTGACGCGTTTCACGACGAAGACCAGCGCGCCGACCAGGACCACGAAGACGAGCACCTTGAACAGCAGGCCGATCACGATGCTGACCAGGCTCGCGATCAGCGTGCCGAACACGACCAGCACGACCACCGGGATGCCGATCCACTTGACCCACCAGGGCAGGCTCTTCAGCAGCTTCTCCATAACGCTCTTTCGCTCCTAGGTCGCTGCGCGGGGCGCGCACTCCGACTGTGCCGTACTTCGACTGTAGGTCCACCCGGCGCCCGGACGAAGGGCGGGAAGGCCCCATCCGACCCTGAGCCGCCCCCTAGGGTTCCGGCGGCGAGAAGACCACCATGACCCGGAGCTCCTCGGTGATGTGGTGGAAGCGGTGCGGGGTGCCGGCCGGCACGTAGACGACGCTGCCGCGCGCGACGGTGGTCGTCTCGTCCCCCACGGTGATCGCGGCCCGCCCGCTGACCACGAGGTAGACCTCGTCCTGCGCGTGCGGCTGCTGCGTGTCGCTCTCACCGGCCTTGAGCGCGTAGAGCCCCGCCGACATGTTGCGTTCCCGCAGGAAGCGGAGGTACGCGCCCTGGTTCGCGGCACGCTCCGCGTCCAGGTCGTCCAACCGGAACACCTTCATCACTCGCTCCTCCGCTGCGGTACGGCCACGGTTCTGTTCGGTCTCTTGCCCCGATGATCAGACCTGCGACGATCTCACCATGAAGAATTTCATCGTCAAGACCCTGGCGAACGCCGGGGCCCTGGGCGTTGCCGTGTGGCTGCTCAAGGACATCACGCTCACCGGCCATTCGGCATGGCGCAAAGCACTGACGCTCATACTCGTCGCCCTCGTCTTCGGCGTGGTGAACTGGCTGGTGAAGCCGGTCGTCAAGGTGCTCTCGTTTCCGCTGTTCATCCTCACCCTGGGCCTGATCACCCTCGTGGTGAACGCGCTGATGCTGCTGTTGACATCGTGGCTGGCCGGCCAGCTCAGCCTGAAGTTCCACGTACACGGTTTCTGGACCGCGGTGCTCGGCGGTCTGATCATCAGCATCGTCGCGTGGGCGCTGCACCTCGTCCTCCCGGACGAGGACGACTGAGTACCGAAGACGAGCCCCGAGCGAGCACCGAGGAGACACGAAGGATGAGGGCCGCATGAAGCAGGACCACACGGCAGGGGACCAGGTCGGCGACAGCACCCGCAGCGTGCACGCCGGACGCCCCGAGGCCCGGCCGTACGAGCCGTCGCTGCCCGGTCCGGTCTTCGTCTCCCATTACCACCTGCCCGGCGAGCCCACCGGTCCCTACGTCTACGGCCGGGACGACAACCCCACCTGGGACCTGCTGGAGCAGGCGATCGCGGAGCTGGAGGCGCCCGGCGACCCGGCCGCCACCACGCTCTCCTTCGCCTCCGGTATGGGCGCGATCTCGGCGGTGCTGCTGTCGCAGGTGCGCTCCGGGGAGGTGGTCGTCCTGCCGTCGGACTGCTACCAGACGACGCGCGCGCTGGTGGAGCGCCTGGAGTCGTACGGCGTCGAGGTGCGGATGGCGCCGACCGCCGGCGACGCGCAACTTCCGTTGCTGGACGGCGCCCGGTTGGTGTGGCTGGAGAGCCCGTCCAACCCCGAGTTGGACGTGTGCGACATCCGGCGGCTGGCCGCCGCCGCCCACGCGGCGGGCGCGCTGGTCGCCGTGGACAACACGCTGGCCACACCGCTGGGCCAGCGGCCGCTCGCACTGGGCGCGGACTTCTCCGTGGCCAGCGGCACCAAGGCGCTCAACGGCCACGGCGACCTGCTGATGGGGTACGTCACGACGCGGAACGCCGAACTGGCCGACTCCGTACGCAAGTGGCGCAAGACCGTGGGCGCCATCCCGGGGCCGATGGAGACCTGGCTCGCGCACCGCTCGCTGGCCACGCTCGCGCTGCGGGTGGACCGCCAGGCGGCGAACGCGCTGGCGCTCGCCCGTGCCCTGCTGGAGCGGCCCGAGGTGACGGGGGTACGGCACCCGGGGCTGCCCACCGATCCCTCGCACGAGGTCGCGGTGACGCAGATGCGCCGGTTCGGCAGCGTGGTGTCCTTCACGCTGCCCGACCGGGAGCACGCGGAGCGCTTCCTCGGCGCGCTGCGGATGACCTCGGAGGCGACGAGCTTCGGCAGCGTGCAGTGCACTGCCGAGCGCCGGGCCCGTTGGGGCGGGGACGCGGTGGCACCGGGGTTCATCCGCTTCTCGGTGGGCGTGGAGGACCCGGACGACATCGTGGCCG